>JAIRXH010000049.1 GCA_031268385.1 Treponema sp.
TTCCCGGATAAAATCGACCACATCGCCGTCCCGGTAGCCCTTCCCGCAGTTATCCGCGGTGATCCAGAGATGCCCATAGCCGGGCAGCATCAGTTTTGCCTGGAGGATCACCGGACCGGCGGGGACCCGGAGGGTAACAACTCCTTCCCGTGAAACTTCATTTTCCCGGCGGTAGGGCTCGCAGGATAAATCGGCGGCAAAAAGGCTGGCGATCTCGTCCCGGCTTGCAACAGAACCACCGGCGTTCAGGATTTTTACGGTAATGGTCATAATCCCCTCATTGTATAGTAAACCTGACAGGTTCCATACCCCTGTTTATGGCGTATTCCCGCCTTCCGGGGCTTCTTCCTGTTCCCCGCCTTCTTCCATGAGGACCCACCGGTTATCGGCCCGCTGGAAACGGGAGGCAGGGACGGTAAGCACGCGTCCGTCTTCGGCGCCGAGCCTTATCTGCCCCAGCACGGCGTTCACCTCCATGACCCTCCACTGCGCGCCGCCATGGCTGATCCTGGCCCCTTCGGAGGGCATAAGGCGGCGCTGTTCGCTGTAAAAACAGTGCTCATAGGAAAGGCAGCACAAGAGGCGGCCGCAGGGACCCGATATTTTCATGGAATTGAGGGAAAGGTTTTGATCCTTTGCCATCTTGATGGAAACGGGCCTGAGCTTGTCAGACACCATGTGACAGCAGTAACCCCTGCCGCAAACCCCCAGTCCTCCTGTTACCCGCGCCTCGTCCCTGACGCCAATCTGCCTCAGCTCGATGCGGGTACGGAATATGCCGACCAGATCCTTTACCAGTTCCCGAAAGTCCACCCGGTTTTCCGCGGTAAAGAAAAAAAGTATTTTGGGTTCCTCAAGAAGGTAGTGTACCGAAACCAGCTTCATTTCCAGCCGGTGGGCTTCTATCTTTTCCCGGCAGACGCGGAAAGCCTCCCGTTCCTGGCCGTGGTTGTGGCAGGCCTTGGCAAGATCCTCTTCCGTGGCAATCCGCTCTATCCAGGCCAGTTCGGACGCGGAAAAAGTACCCCGCACCGGGCCTATGACCTGGGCCAGATCCCGGCCAAAACGGGTGGGAACAAGCACCATGTCGCGGGGGGCAAGAATGTCTCCCCTGTAGACCGCGGGAAAAGTTTCCTGGGAATAAAGGAGACGAAGCCGGTACACAGGCGTATCCGGGGCTATCGCCTGGTCTGCTTCCCCCGCGCCGGTAATAACCTCTGTTTCTTCAAGATCGGAGGGGTTATCCTCCAGGGAAGAAATATCCTCATCTATTTCATCTTCAAAAGATTCATCCTCAAAAGAGTCGCTCATGTAACCTCGCTGTTTTGGACGGCCGCGGCAAATTGACGCGCCGCCGCGCTGTTTTACTGCAGCAAGTCTACCAGAAGTCCGGTAATCTCCTCAAGGCGGGCCGTCAATTCAAGCTGATCCGCCTGTCCCGAAAGAAGGGCGGCGGCAAGATCCTCAAGTTTTTTGTCCACAATCCGGACGCTGATATAGGGCCGGCGCGACAGGGCTTCGGGCGTTCCCCGTTCACCCCGGTACGCGGGCCGCAGGTAATTGGGGATACCTTCGCTCCTGTCCACAGCGAAGCCGTTTTCCACCACGTAGTGCATAAAATCCCGCACCGCCTGCTTGTAACGGAGAATTTCATCGGGAAAGGGCCTCTTCCGCAGTTCCCCGCCCGCGCCAAGAACCTCGTTCATGAGGAGATCCACCGTTTCATCGGAAACGGGAAGATCCCGGAAAGGTCCGTCCGCGGCTTCGGTTTTTCCGGCCGCCTCAAGAGCAGACGAAAAACGGGAAGACCGCCCCTTGCCGACACGCGATCTTTCCTTCTTTGTCCCCGGTTTAATTCCGGTTCCGGCGGGATTCAAATAGAGAGAATCGGGGGAATCAACCTTGGCCATAATTTTTGAAGCGGGGCAGCGCGGATCGTATGCCCTGTATATCCCGGTATTCGGACAGGGTCCTGTTCCAGCCTTCTTCGGTAACGCATACGGACACCCTGCCGTGAATGAGACAGCCTTCATCGGCCTGGATACGCCGCGTTATAATATCGCCCATGACAAGGGCGGTGGAAAGGATGACGAGCCGTTCACTCGCGAGCACGTTTCCGTATACCACGCCGCCTATGGTGACGGACGTTCCTGAAACGCCGCTTTTAAGACGGGCCTTTTCGCCGATAACCACCCTGCCCGACGCGACAAGATTTCCCTGTACGCTGCCGTCCACGCGGGTAAATCCGCCGGTTTCAAGATTCCCGTTTACCCGTGTGTTGGGACCAATAATGGTATTTATCGAGAAATCTTCATGTTTCTTGACGGCCACCGCTCTACCGTCCGGTTTTCGCTATACTGGAGCGGATATTGATGTATTTGTACGGATCTACTACGTCGGACCCCACATGTACCTCGTAGTGCAGATGGGGACCGGTGGAAAGACCGGTGTTGCCTATCCAGCCTACAACTTCGTGCTGCTGAACCCGCTGTCCTATCTTTACCTTGAAACCCTGCAGATGAGCGTACCGCGTATAGTAGCCGTGTTTATGTTTGATGATGAGGTAATTGCCGAAACCGTTGTCGTAGTCTATGGTCACCACCTGGCCATCCGCGGTAGCCACGACAGGATCCCCGGAACGGTAAGTTGAAAGATCGATGCCCTTGTGTATGTAGTACTGTCCGGTAAAGGGATTTTCGTTCTGGCCGAAAAAAAAGGAAATATGCCCTATTCCGCCCTTGATGGGCCAGATACTGGGAATTTCCGTCAAAAGGGCGCTCTGAGAATCCAGCAGCGTGCCTATTTCCCTGACAGGATCCCTCGCCGAGGCAAGATAGGCCGAAAGACGGCGCACATCGTCCACCTCACGAAGGTTGCCCTGGGGGGTTTCGTTAATGTCGAAAAAGGATGAAAGATCGCCGTAGGATTCG
>JAIRXH010000146.1 GCA_031268385.1 Treponema sp.
CGCCGTTTTTTTCTATATTTACTGTGAAAAAATTCACAGGAGAATGCGGCTTTTAGCCGATGACTGGTAAATGAATCACATTCCGGAGCCGGCAAAAGAACGGCTTTTGTATCTTCTGAGGCTTCTCGAAAAAAACAGGGGAGAGCATTCCGGTTTTGTCACATCCGCTATGGTGGAAGAATTGACAGGCTGGCACCGGGACACGATACGGAAAGACATTTCCTGGCTGGGAAACGGCGGGGAGGCGGCGGGAACGCCGGGCGGTTATGATCCGGAGATCCTCATTCCGGCGATCAGGAAGGCGCTGGGGCTGGACCGTGTCAGGCGTTTCTGTGTTGTGGGTCTTGGACGGCTGGGTTCGGCCTACCTGGACCGGCCTTTTGCCCCAGGCCCGGACGGAATGGAGGAATTTGAGCTTGCCGCGGGGTTCGATACCAACGTGAACCGTGTCGAGATTCTCAAATCGCCCGTGCCCCTGTACCCGGCCTACAAGATGGGGGAGGTTATATCCCGTTTTGGCATAGAAATGGCCCTTCTCTGCGTTCCCGCCCAGGCGGCCCGGGACGCGGCCGTAAAACTTGCCGCCGCCGGGATCAGGGGCATTATCAACTTTGCCCCCGCCGCTCTTGCGCTTTCCCCGGATATTGCCGTGCGCAATGTGTATCTGGCCGACGAACTGAGGGCGCTTGCCGTCAAACTGCTCCCCTCCGGCTGTTGATTGTGGAGATTTTTGACAAAATAGAGTTTTGAAAGGGCTTCCTCGATACAGGATGTCCATAACAGGATACATCAAGGAGTTTTTTATGCGTGTGTACAATTTTTCTCCGGGACCTTCCGCGCTTCCCCTTCCCGTGCTTGAGCGGGCCGCCGCCGAAATGACCGACACGAACGGGACAGGCCAGTCGGTGATGGAGATGAGCCACCGCTCCGGGGATTTCAGGCCCATCATCGAAAAGGCCGAGGCGCTCCTTCGGGAACTTATGGAGATCCCCGCCAACTACAAGGTGCTCTTTCTCCAGGGCGGAGCCTCGCTCCAGTTTGCCATGGTGCCCCTCAATCTGGCGGCGGGCGCGCAGGCCGGCGCGGGAAAACGCGCCCTCTATGTCGAGACGGGGATCTGGGCCAAAAAGGCGGCCGCCGAGGCGGCCAAATACGCCGAAACGGTCACGGCGGCAAGTTCCAAAGACAGGGCCTATACCTATATCCCCTCCGCCCCGGCTCCCGCCCCGGACGACGCCTATTACCATATCACCCTCAACAACACCATCGTGGGAACCAAATGGGCCGGTCTTCCCGAAACCGGCGCGGTTCCCCTTGTGGCCGATATATCGAGCTGTATCCTTTCCGAGCCGCTTGACGTTTCAAAATTCGGCGTCCTCTACGCGGGCGCCCAGAAGAACCTTGGTCCCGCGGGAACTACCCTGGTGATCATACGGGAAGATCTTGTCGGTCACGCGCCGGAATGGATCCCGGCCATGCTTCGCTACGATATACACGCCGCCGAAGGCTCCATGTACAACACGCCGCCCTGTTACGGCATCTACATCATAGGACTTGTACTGCAGTGGCTCAAAGACTCAGGAGGCGTCCCCGCGGCGGCGGAACGGAACAGGGAAAAGGCGAACCTTTTTTATTCGTATCTGGAAAATTCCCGCTTCTTCCGTTCCCCTGTGGAAAAGCCTTTCCGCAGCCTCATGAACATTCCCTTTGTACCCCTGGAAGAAGACGCCGAAAAGAGGGCCGCGCTTGAAAAGAGATTCATCGCGGAAGCCGCCTCGGAAGGCCTTGTAAACCTTGCCGGACACAGGCTTGTCGGGGGCATGCGGGCCAGTGTTTACAACGCCATGCCGATAGAAGGCGTCCAGGCGCTTGTCGCCTTCATGAAGAAATTCGAGGAAAAGGCGCGGTCTTAGGACCGGTCGTTATACGGAGGTTTTTTCAAAACTTCAGTTTTGAAAGAACAACCTCTTTAAAAAGCGGTTTTGCAGGCCATAGGCCGAAAAACTGCAAGAGCCTCGGCAAAACTAACCGGGTTTTGCAAGAGGCTCTATATCAAGGAGCTTTTTATGTTTCGCATACAAACGATGAACAAGATTTCTCCGGCGGGACTGGAACTTTTTCCCCGTGACCGTTATGAAGTGGCAAGCGGGATTTCCCGTCCCGACGCCATCCTGGCGCGAAGCGCCGATCTTCATGCTGTGGAGATTCCCGAATCGGTATTGGCCATAGCCAGGGCCGGGGCGGGCTACAACAATATTCCCGTTGAAAAATGCAGCGCAAGGGGTATAGCGGTCTTTAACACCCCCGGCGGAAACGCGAACGCGGTAAAGGAAATGGTGATAGCCGCCCTTCTTGTTTCGTCCCGGAATATTCTGGGGGGGATCAACTGGGGCAGGGAAATAGCGGGACGCGCCGACGAGGTGCCGGACCTTGTTGAAAAGGAAAAATCCCGTTTTGAGGGGCCGGAACTCAAAGGAAAGACACTGGGCATCGTAGGGCTCGGCGCCATAGGCGTCATGGCGGCCAACGACGCCGTCGCCCTGGGCATGGATGTCATCGGCTACGATCCCTACATATCCGTGGACGCCGCCTGGAACCTTTCCCGGCAGGTGACCCGGGCCGACACTCTGGAAGGACTTCTCGCGAAATCCGATTATGTCACCCTGCATATTCCCCTGAGCGACACGACAAGGGGGCTCCTTGACGCGGAAAAGATCCGTTTCATGAAGAAAGGCGCCCGTATCGTCAACCTTGCCCGAGGGGGGCTTGTAAACGAAGCGGATGTTATCGAAGCCTTAAAAGGCGGGAAACTTTCTTCCTATGTTACGGATTTTCCCTCGGCGGAACTGCTCGCCTGTCCCGGCGCCGTTTGCATTCCCCATCTGGGGGCTTCCACTCCCGAGGCCGAAGACAACTGCGCGGTCATGGCCGTCCGCCAGATCATGGACTACCTTGAATCCGGGGCTGTCAAAAATTCGGTAAATTTTCCCCGTTGCAGGCTGGATCAGCATTCCCCCTTCAGGCTTCTCGTGGTAAACCGCAACATCCCCAATATGGTAGGCCAGATTACCACCATTCTGGCGGAGGAAAACAACAACATCCTGGATTTGATAAATCACCACCGGGACGATTATGCTTATAATATTATTGATACCGAACAGCGTATTCCGGACTATACATTGAAGCGGCTTTTGGGTGTGGAAGGGATCATACGGGTACGTACAATAGAACAGGGAGTGTAATGTTAATGGAAAGTGGCAATTTAAAAAATGTGGAATACGCGCCGTTTTTTTTCGGCGCGCTGTTTTCGATGATCCTCTGCGCCGCTCTGGACGGGGTAAGGAACTGGCCGGGTCCCGGAGAGGCCGAAGAGGCCGGAGCGCCGGCTCCCGGAGCGGATATTCCCCGCGAGGAAGACGCGGCGGCGGAGGCGGAAGCCGGGATACGGACGGAGGATCTTGCCGCCGCGCTGTACCGTGACCCGGAAACCAGGGATATGGTGGTGGATTATTTCGCCGCCGTCACCGGTTCCCGGGAAACGGCCTCCGTGATCCTTGTCAATGCCGTTGCGTTTGACATTCCTCCGGTTTTGGCCTTTGCCCTGTGCCGGGAGGAAAGCCGCTACAACCCTGCCGCCGTTAACCGGAAAAACCGCAACGCCAGTATAGACAGGGGGCTTTTTCAGCTTAACGACAGATCTTTTCCGAATATCAAGCCCGACGATTTTTTCAGGCCCGGCGTCAGCGCCTATTACGCCATGAGCCATCTGCGCCTGTGCCTCAATTCCGGCGGAACGGAAATAGCCGCGCTTGCCATGTACAACGCGGGCATGCACAGGGTGAGCAATGTGGGAACGCCGAAAAACACCCTCGACTATATTCACCGCGTGCTTGAATACCGGCGGGAACTCGACGGCGCCTTTACCGCCGCCGTCCTTGACACGCTGCGCCGCAGGGAAGAAGCGAAAATCGCCGAGGTCCTGCCCCCAAAACCGGAGCGCCCCCGCTTCTTCAGGCTTTCGCCGCTGCGATAAGCTCCGTTTCCCCCGAGCGGCCGCCGTTCCAGACAAGAAGACGCTGTTCTTCCGGCCTGTATTCAAAATGCGGTTCGCCGCCGTCTTTCCGTATCCGTATGCCGGGCGCTTTTCCAAAGTACCGGCCGGGAAGGAAAATTTCCGTAGGAGACGAAATTTCGGCGGCGGCGATGAAACGGAAAACGAAGACGTGTTTTTTTCTGTTCCAGCCAAAACGGACGGGAATGCCCGCCGTCGCCATGGGGTAGGGGCGTACCCAACCGTCCTCTCCACGGGTCTTTCCCTCCGAAAAGATCGACAGATCCTCGCCGTTCCAGTTATCCCCGGTTTCGTTGGTATTGTCGGCGGTGTAGTTCCAGATGGTGGAGTGAAGCAGATTGGCGTCCACCCCGTCGTAGTAGAGGGACAGAGCTTCTTCGTGAACACGGTAGTCCCCGGTCCTGAACGCCTTTCCCCCGTTCAGATCAAAGGGAAGGCCGAATTCCCCAAGGAGGCGCGGCATGTCCCCCATGCGCTCCCTGGTCCAGTCCACACTCTTTTCGAGCGTCCGGGAAAAATAGGCGGCCGTCTTTTTTCTGCCCAGAAGCACGCCGAATTTTTCGGTCCTTACGTTGAACCAGGGGATGAAGGTTTTGGCGTACAGGGTAAAGCCGTCGTAATGGTGAAAGGCGTTGACCACGTTGGACGGGTCTTCGGGCCCCCATGTGGGGTGAACCCCCGAGGACGGACCTTCAATAAAAAACAGGGTGGACGGATTCGGCTCCTTCATGGCCTTGATGAAACGGATCATGAAGGGTTTAAGAAAATCCTCGATAAAATTCGCCGGATGTCCCTCATGGAAGGCGAAGTGATCCTTTCGCAGCAGCTTTCCGCCGTTCTCTCTGGACCAGACTCCCTCCTTTTCCCAGGGACAGGAAAAGCCGTCCCTGAAAAGGGAAATTCCTTCGGGGTTGAAGATTTCATGACCGCCCGGCCGCACCGGGACCTTTACGCTGCGGCCGGAGGCGGCAAGCATGGTGTCGAAGGGACTGGGCATGGCGCCCATGGGCATCATCGGATTTTCTGATTTTCCCGCGTCGCGGTGGCCTATGAAACCCTGATGGGGCTCGTTCATCACGCCCCAGCCGGCAATGGCGGCGCAGTTTTTGAGCCGCCTGTAACAGTGCCGCCAGGCGGCGATATAACGCTCCTGGAGCCAGTCCTGGGCGTTTTTCCCTTCAATAAAAATGGAAGGCGCGTAGGTATTTCCCCCAAAGAACAGGGTAAAGAGGGTTGCCGCGGTGTAGCGGTTGCAGTTGGAAGGCCATATCATCCGTCCGCGCGCCCCATGCTGCCAGGTAAGCGCCGCCCCGGTGCGGTCCAGTTTTTCAATATCCATGCCGAGTTTTTCAAGGGTCCACGCCGGGGCTCCGTCTCCCCCGGTCCAGCGGCTCCACACATCCTGATGCGGATCAATAAAGACCTTGATCCCCTTTGCCCCGGCGGCGAGGAGCACTTTCCGCAGATAGGCCAGATACGCTTCGTCGTAGATTCCCGGTCCGGCGTGTTCCAGCGCTTCCCATGTCACCACAAGGCGCAGAAAGGTAAAACCCCGCCGGGCAAGCCTTTCAAAATGGGTTTCCGCCTCTTCAGGGGGAAACGGCCGTCCAACAAACGACGCTTCGGCGGGATTTTCAAGGGATTCGGGCAGCAGCCCCGCGCCGGGTTTTCCGGCGGGCTGTTTGGAGCTTCCCCCCAGATTGCAGCCCCGCAGGATAAGGGTCCTTCCCTCTTCGTCATATATGTACCGGCCCTCTATACGCATGCGTCCTCCCCGCTGTATGAAGCGAGCGGTTCCAAAATCATAGTCTTTTCAGACTGCCGGAATTTGGAACTGTCTCTATTGAAAGTGTTCTTCACTATAGCATAAAATATATCGTATGAAACGGTATATAACGATCATGACGGTCTTTTTCGCCGCGGCGGCTCTTTTTGCCCAGTCGGATGAAATGACCATGTGGAACGATCTTTACAACGGCGCCGATACTGTCGAAGGGCGGCTGGTAGTGCTCCAGCAGGTGGCGGATTCCAGCCCTTCGGGATCGACGGAACTATTTGCCCGTGCGCTCGATCAGCTGGTAAAGGCGTATCCCGACATAAAGGACAAGAACGAGCTGAACACCGCCGATCGCACGGCCATTCTGCTTGCCCGTGCGCTGGGAGACGCCCGGCTTCCGGACGCGGCCCCCAGCCTCTGGCTCGTGGTTCAGACTTTTCAGGGAGGACAGGACTATGCGATTGCCAGATCGGAGGCCCTTGTCGCCCTTGGGAAGATCAAGGCTGAACTCTACCTTCCCCAGGTGGTGCAGCTCCTCACGGATCTCAATTCCCGGCCCCCCCAGGACAGGAATATCCAGATCCAGAATGAGCGGATAGCCTACGGGGCCATCATTTCCCTTGAAAATTACGGGGAGCCTTCGGGGTATCTTCCCGTTTTCTTTGCCTCCACCGGCTGGTACAGCGAACGGATCAAAACCCAGGCTTCCGTTTCCCTTCCCCGTATCCTCGACGATCCGACGGAACCTTTGATTCAGATTGTCACCAGTCCCGGTTACAGCTACGAGATAAAACACCTGGCGCTTCGTACCGAGGAGCGTTCCCAGGCACCCGAACCGTCCAAGGCAAGGGCTGCCCTTTCCGCCCTTACGGAAGGCTGGAAGGCTTCCACAAACGATGTACATCAGCGGAATGAACTGTCGCAGATGCGGAAGCTGTCCATCAGCATGATACGCCGCTACGGCATGGACGACGCGGCCGTTTATCCCCAGCTGGACAATTCCTACAAACGGGGTCTGGATATGCAGGAAAAGCTGGATACGGTGCGTACGCTGGGGACGCTTGGGACCGAAGACGCGGCCCGCCTTCTTGCTTCCTATGTGGCGGATCTGCACCAGCGCCGCCAGGCCGGCAGCCTTACCCGGGATGATGAATCCCTGATCCGGGAAGTCATTCCCGCCCTGGGCCAAACCAAAAAATCCCTCGGCAGGCCCGTGCTTTTCCTGGTTCAAAACTCCACCACCTGGACCGGCGCCATCCAGCGCCTTGCCGCCCAGGCCATAAGTGAACTGACGCAGTAACGGAAAATTCCCGCCGCGGGCGGCCTCTTGGGCCTGGCGGCGGGACTGGACGCCGAAGCGGAAAAACACGCCCGGCCCGGCGGCGGGAACCCTCCCGGCGCTTCCGGGGCGGATCCCGCGCCAACAATGGCGGGACAGCATGTTCAAAGGTCTGGTTTACTACCCCGGAGCTCCGGCGGAGGCTTATTCCGCCAGAATACGCAGTATCGCTTCGGGAGAATCGGCGTTGAGGATTTCCTGCCGTTTTTCCGAGCTTTTGAAAAGAAGGCTTATTTCCGCCAAAAACTGCAGGTGAGGACCGGTTTTTTCCACCGGCGAAAGGGTCATGATGAAAATGCGGCAGGGCTCGTGATCCAGCGAATCAAATTCCACCGGTTTTTCGGAGATCCCTATACAGGCCACAAGATCATGGATGGTGGGGCTTTTGCCGTGGGGAATGGCAATGCCGTGTTTCATTCCCGTGGACATTTTTTGTTCCCGGTCCATCACCGCGGCATAAGCCGCTTCCCTGTCCTGTATTTTTTTTGCCGCCGCAAGCATATCAAGCAGCTCGTTGATAATGGTTTCCTTCGTTGTCCCTTTCAGGTGAAGATTAATGGTATCCGCAGTTAGAACTGTTTTGATGTTCATAGTCTTAAGTGTATGACGCGCCCGCCGAAAAGTCAAGATTTTATGGGAAACCTGTATAGCCGCAGCCCCCTTTTTACGGGGACCCGCATTGCGGGGGCGGCTGTTACGCCCGGTGCAGCGCGGATCAGGCGCCGCCAGGGCCGCCGGCCTTAAGGGTCCCGCTACCTGTAATCCTGAACATAGTGCGACACGAAGGCGGCGCAGTAGTCAAGATCGCGGAGGGTGACGGCGCCTACGGCGGTGTGGATGTAGCGGCTTGGGATGGAGATGCCGCCGGCAAGCGTGCCGCAGTTGGCAAGAGACGCGGTCCAGCCGTCGGTACCGCCGCCCATAAGCACTTCGTATTGAAATGGGATGGAATGTTTTTTTGCCGCCGCCGTCATCCGGGCCGTCAAGGCACGGGAAACCGAATTGCCGCAGGTGATAACCGGATCCCAGTCGAAGCACTTGACGCACACGCCGCCGCCCATTTTACAGGCCGCGTCCCGGTAGTCCAGCCCCGGCGCGCCGCCTGTCAGGGTGACATCGAGCGCGAAAAATTCATCGGGCTTCCAGCGGTTTGTGACCACGCCCCCGGCCCGCATGCCCACTTCCTCCTGGGTGGTGGCGACAACGCAGACATCGGGAAAAATATCAAGCCCTTTCAGGCGGCGAAGCGCCTCCACCAGCACCGCAAGGCCGGCCCTGTCGTCCACCGCCTTGCCGCTGTAAACGTCCGTGCCATTGAGAAAAAAACCGGCGCGGGCGTATCCGCCCAGATCGCCGATTTCCAGGCCCAGCGCCCGTGTTTCCCCGGCGCTTTCCGTGCCGAAGTCCACGTAAACATCGGCAATGCCGAAAGTTTTTTCCTTTTCCGCGGACGTCAGGCAGTGGAAAGGTTTTGCGCCGGTGACGCCGCGAATTTTTTGGCCGGCTATGGTGTTGAACACCAAATCCTGATTCACCAAAAGGCGCTCGTCATGGTAGCCCACGGGAAAAATCCGCGCAAAGCCCTCGTCCTCAATGTATTTGATGACAAATCCGATTTCGTCAAGATGGGCGGCAAACATCAGGCGTTTTTCGCCGGCTGTACCGTGGCTTTTGCCGTACCGCACGTAAAACTGGTTGCCCAGAGCGTCGCTGAAGCGCTCGTCAAAAAGGCCGCCTTCGGCGCTCATTTCGGCATAAAACGCCGCCGCCGCCTCTTCCTCGTTACCCGACACCCCAAAGGCATTATCGAGCGCCGCCAGCGATTTTGCCAGCGGGCCGTCCGTCAGTTTTGCGGCTTCTTGCGCGGTCATTGGTTACATACTCCTCTAACAGGCTGTTGAAAAAGTGGATTTTTAACACTAATCGTGTCAAAAATCCCGATTAAACGCCTGTTTTGGCAGGCTGCAAGGTAGAAAATTCGCAGTTTCACCGCGAATTTTCTTTA
>JAIRXH010000186.1 GCA_031268385.1 Treponema sp.
CCAAAGTCCCCGTTGTTCCCGGCGGGCGTCCGCTTCAAGCGCCCTGAATTCATCCATGAACTGAAAGGCAAAGCGCGTGTAGGCGTGGGCGTAGCCTTCCTCTATGAGCGCCGCGTTAAAACAGCGCGGGCCTGAAGGTTCGTCCAGATAGATGTACGCAAGAAGCCGGCCGTAGCGGTCCCGGAAATCCCAGTCGAAGGCCAGGTACACGGTCTTTCCAAAGAGGCGGGACCTGGTATAGCCGCTGGCTTCCTTTCCAAAGTGTTCCACAGGCCGTGAGGGATGCACCGTCTCGGGGGTATCCACTCCAATCATGCGTATTGTTTCCACTACTTTAAGGCCCGCTAAAGGCTCGTCGATGCGCACCCTCACCGTGTCCCCGTCCACATGGGCTATTACTTCCGCCTTCACCATCCGCGAAAGGGGGGCCAGGGAACTTGCGGCAAGGTCCGCCTTGTTCACCCGGTAAAGGGCGTCCGCGCTTTCCCCCTCCCCTGCGGAAGAGGGCGCGCCTGAAAGCGAGGGGGGCTCGCAAATGCCGCAGGGCTCGTAGCCGCTCCTTGCGGCGGCGTCCAGGGTTACGGCGATCTTTGAACGACGGAGGGATGAACAGTTTTCACGGTGGTACTTTGTGCCGGTATTGGTAACGTAGACGGTTGTACCGCCGTCCGCCCCCGAGAAGAAGAAAAGTCCCGCCAGGGCAAGAAGCGGAAGGGCCGCCATCAAAAAACGTGGTTTTACTTTCATATTTTTACTTCCATATGAAACCATTCTATCCGCTCTTGCGTCCGGGGGTAAAGCGGCCAATACTTGATAGATGCGGAACGTGAAAAACAGGGCGGCCATCATACGGACTGCGTCCCTTACCGCCCTTGCCGGCAACACGCTGCTTGCCGCGCTTAAAATAGGCGCCGGAATGTACGCCGGAAGCCTTGCGGTAACGGGCGACGGCATAGATTCATCAATTGACGTACTCATCGCAATCATGACGCTTATTGTCGGACGCGTTATCTCCCGGCCCGCCGACAAGGAACACCCCTGGGGCCACGGTCGCGCGGAAACGGTGGCGACGGCCATTCTTTCCTGCATACTCTTTTTCGCAGGAGCGCAGCTTGTCCTCAGTTCCCTGGGAAATCTCTTTTCGCCCGCGAAACCCGAAGCGCCACAGCCGCTCGCCCTTATCGCCGCCCTCATTTCTATTGTGGGAAAATCGCTCCTTTCATGGAGCCAGTACTACTTCGGCAACAAGGCGTCTTCGGCCATGCTCAAGGCAAACGCGAAAAACATGACAGGAGACGTTATCCTCTCTCTGGGAGTGCTCGCCGGTACGGGCCTTTCAATCTGGCTTGATCGTGGCATCATCGATTCGGCGGCGGCTGTTATCGTGGGCTTTTGGGTTATAAAATCCGCCGTGGGAATTTTCATAGGCGTCAACACGGAACTCATGGACGGCAGCGACACGGGGCTCTACGGGGAGGTGTTCGCCGCGGTTCATTCGGTGGAGGGGGCGGGCAATCCCCACCGCACCCGCATGCGGCATATCGCGGGGCTTTGGGATATAGACATTGATATTGAAGTAAACCCGGAACTTTCGGTACGGGAAGCCCACCGCATCGCCTCCAGGGTGGAACAGGCGATAAAAGACCGCGTGGAAGATGTCTACGACATTATGGTTCACGTGGAACCGGCCGGTGAAAGCGGCAGGCACGACGGCGAGGGCTACGGGTTAAGCGAAAAAGAAATGGAAAACGGCCCCGAAGCGGCGGATGCGGCGGACGGGAAGAATACTACGGAATAGCCAGGGGCGCTTGCCTTCGCCGTACACACGCTTTATATTTGAAACCAACGGAGAATCAGGATGTCTGATGCGTTAACAGGGGAAGACAGGCGGTGGACGTACCGGGATTACCGGGAATGGGATCTCAAGGAAGGGGAACGGTATGAACTTGTCTACGGCGCCGCGTATGCCATGTCCGCTCCAAATGCGGTGCATCAGTCAATTGTGGCGGCGTTAACGGCAAAATTCTACAACTTCCTTGAAGGGAAACCCTGTAAAATATACCCCGCCCCCTACGATGTGCGGCTGTTTTATGAAGAAGATGAAAGCGACGACACGGTGGTTCAGCCGGATCTGACGGTGATCTGTGATGAAAAAAAACGGGGACCGGAAGGCTGCCGGGGCGCCCCTGATCTGGTGGCGGAAATACTCTCGCCCTCCAACACGGTCATAGAAATGGAACGGAAATTCGATCTGTACCGGACAGCCGGTATACGGGAATACTGGGTAGTGGCCCCGGAAGAAAAGATCATTCATGTTCACCGCTTCCGTGAAGACGGCGGCGTAAAGACGGCGGCCTATGGCATTGACGGCGCGGCCGCGTCGGACATACTGCAGGGCTTTGAAATCCCCCTTAAAACGGTTTTTTCGGAATAGCCTGCCGGCGCGCGGGGACGATTGCCCGCTAAAAATTCACCACCGCCGGGAAGGATATGTCGGAAATGCCCTTGACCAGTGAAAAAAAGTAGCTGAACCTTCGCAGCCAGGCGGCGGCGAAGCGTTCAAGGGTGGGGTCGTCAAATCCTTCCGAAGGAAAACGGAACATGATGGTCCAGCCGGCGCCGGACGAAAGGAGGCCCTCCGCCGGAAGGCATACAAAGAGGCTCCCGCCTTCCCGCCGCTGTACCGCGCCGCGCCCCGAAAACCCCTCACGGCTCTGCCAGAGCCGTTCCGAAAAAAGGAGGGACTCCCGAGAGATATACACGGAAAAAAGGGACGCGCCGGTATCCAGGGAAGCGTCCTCTTCCGCGCCCAGGGAAACACCGGCGAGCCTGTAATCGCCGAAAAAACACGGGAAGGCGTTTTCCCCAATGCCCGGCAGGCCGGAAATCCAGGCGTTTCCCCGGACAAGTACGGCGCTTCCGCTCTGGGCAAAGGCCGTTCCCCAGATCCCGAACAGACAGAGAAAAAAAACCGGCCGAAACACTCGGTACATCACGAAAATTCCCTTTCCCAAGATCCAATAATGAAATATACTACAACCTTGATGGCTCAAACGGATCTTTACCCTATTCTAAGGGCATACGCGAATAAAAACAATTCTCCTTTTATAGATATCGATGTTTTTCTGGTATTTCTTGAAAAATACGCCAAACACAAAACCGAAACTTCCGCCGAGTGGGTAAAATGGACAAAGGATGTGGGGCTCAAATTCTGGAGTGAAATGGCGGCGCTGACGGAAAGCGGAAAATGCACCCTCATGGCGGATACGACTGAAGGCCGGATCTACATGCCTTTTTACTACGCGGATCTGCTTCAGGAAACCTACCGTTCCATGGACAACAGCGCCGACCTGCCCTTCCCCTGCGAGGACAGCCTCAACATCACCGTTCCCGAAGATCAGATCAGGATGATAAACCTCGATGCGAATCTGGCGGTTTTTTTTGGCGGCGGTGAAAGCAGCATGCTGCCTGTCATCAGACTGATGTTCCCCGAAGACTGCGGAAACGCCCTTGTTCTTGCCCCGATGATCCCAAGGCGGCTCATGGAAGCGGCGCTGCTCAAGATGCGGCATTACCTTCGCAGCCACGGCAACAGGGACTACGCTTATAATAAACTCGCGCCCCAGTTTCAGGGAAGGGAAAAATATCTCAAGGATATTCTTGACCAGATCCTTACAAGGCCCTTTGACTGTATTGCCGCCATGGAGTCGTTCGGAGATTTTTCCTGGCTTTTCTGGGCCGTCTTCTGTTCCCTTGTCAAAAGCGACATCAAAAAGAAAAATGAAAAGCTGAACGAAGACATGGCGGCCCTTCAGGCGGCGTACATTATTGAAAACTGCAACAGCATTTACAAGTCCAGGGCGGTAAAACAGCGCGAGCGGGAAGCGGCCTTCCGCGAGTTGGGGATCCACCTGGAAAAACCGCCCTTCCATTTTACCCTCGACGAGATTACCAGATTCACAAACAGCAAGGGAACGCTGCTTGTGGGCCAGTATTCCCCGGAAGAACTGGAAGAGTACATCAAAAAAAAGACCACGGAGGCGGAAGCAGGCGGCATTCCCGAATGGCTCATTCTGCAAAGAAGGGAAGAAAAGTGGTACGTCAAAAAGGAAAAGTACCTTCCCCTCTGTTCCCGGCTCCTTATCGACTCAAGGCCGCAGGTCAAAAAGGCGGTTACTTCAAGATGGATAGGCCTGATAAAAAATTTCCGCTCCGAGGCGGCAATGGAAAAGGACGCCGACTTTGACCGGCTTCTTGCCGCCTGTACCGCGAAACTTGCCCCCGTCCTCATGACCCTGCTGGAAGACAAAAAGCTCCTCTGGGTCTATGAGGAGACGGAAAGGACCCACGGGGTCATTCCTCCCTCTTCGCGCATCTTTAACAGGGGAAAGCTTATTCCCATGAGCGCCCTCTATGTACTGCGGCGCAGGGAACTCCTTGCCGACGCCCGCATCATGCTTCCCTTCTGGCATTCAATTCCCGTCCTTTCGGTCATCATCGCCTTTTTCAAAAACCTCGCGAAAGGGAAAAAGCGGGCGGAGGAAACGGACGACAAAACGGAAGAAGCCGCAACGGAAGAAAGGGACACCGCGAGGGACATCAAAAACGCCGCGGAAAAGATCGCGGAAGAACTGATCCCGATAGGAAAGACGCTTGAATCCTGGCTTGCGGAACTGGAAACACGGTGGAGCCGGCTTCTCAACAAAGAGGCCCGCACAAATCTTGTAAACGATGTCAATTCCCTGGTAAGGGACAACCTCCGCCATTCTGTCCGTATCCACAAGACCAGAAAGATCAACAGGGAAGGCCTTGAGGAAATAGCCGGCGGGATCATCTCCCGCACTCCGGCCCTGCAGGACCTTGGCGGACAGGATTTCCTCCACCTGTACATGGAACTCTACATGGTAAAGCTGCTCCTCGATATCAAGGTATAGGGGCGATATGCTTTGTGAATCGGGCGATTCACAAGGCACATCGCCTGGGGAGTTTTGCGCGGCCGCGTGGGCTTTGCACAAGGCGCGCAGGCAGAATGCGCAAAACTCCATGCTTCATCCACCGTTATCGCGTTGACAGTTCCCCTCTGTCCGGGTACATTCGGAACATGGGCGAATATTTCATTGAAGGCGGCGTTCCCTTAAGCGGAACCATTCGGGCCAGCGGCAACAAAAACGCCGCCCTGCCCTGCATTGCCGCCGCGCTTCTTTCGGACGATCCTGTCACGCTGCGAAACATTCCCGACATAGAAGATGTTCAGGCCATGCTGGAAATTTTCGCCGCCCTTGGGGGAAGCGTGGAAAAGCCCGGACCCGGCGTCCTCCGTCTTTCCGCCTCGGGCGTCACGGCGTCGGCGATTCCCCCTGAACTCGCGCGGAAGATACGCGCGTCCATTCTTTTCGCCGGCCCCCTTCTGGCCCGCACCGGCAGGGCAATTCTGCCGCCTCCCGGAGGCGACGTTATCGGAAGAAGGCGGCTGGATACCCACTTCCTTGCCCTTACCGAACTGGGGGCAAAGGTCAGAACAAACGGAAGTTTCGTCTTTTCATGCCGCGTCCTTAAGGGGGCGGACATCTTTCTTGACGAGGCCTCCGTTACGGGAACCGAAAACGCCGTCATGGCGGCAGTTCTTGCCAGGGGAAAAACGATCCTTACCAACGCCGCCGGCGAACCGCATGTGCAGGATCTCTGCCGCATGCTCACCGCCATGGGCGCTTCCATCGAGGGCACGGGCTCCAACATCCTTACCATCACCGGCGTGAAAAAACTTTCCGGCGCCGATTTTTCCATAGGGGCCGATTTTATGGAAGTAGGCTCCTTCATCGGCCTTGCCGCGGCCACCGGCGGCGATCTCCACATAGAAGGCGCGCGTCCGGCGGATCTCCGCCCGGCGAAGATCGCCTTCGGCAAGCTGGGCATAGTCTGGGCGGAAGAAGACGGCGTGATCCATGTGCCCGCCCGCCAGTCCATGGCGGTCAACAGCGACCTGGGCGGCATGATCCCGAAAATAGACGACGCCCCCTGGCCGGGTTTCCCGCCCGATCTTACCAGCATCATCACCGTAGTCGCCACCCAGGTTGAGGGAACGGTGCTCATCCACGAGAAGATGTTTGAATCGCGCATGTTTTTTGTGGACAAGCTCATCGCCATGGGGGCGCGCATAGTCCTCTGCGATCCGCACCGCGCTGTGGTTTCGGGCCCCGCGAAACTGCACGGCTCGGAACTCCACAGTCCCGATGTCCGCGCCGGTATGGCGATGATCATAGCCGCCATGTGCGCCGAGGGAAAAAGCGTCATACGAAATGTCTATCAAATAGAACGGGGTTATGAAAACCTTGTTGACCGGCTTTCATCCCTGGGAGGACGCATAAGCAGGAACTGATCTTCTCAAGGCCCCCCGCTTCCCGAAAACGCAGGGCCGTCAGCGCTGGGCCGCGAGGACGACAAGATCAAGAACAAAGAACACCGCTATTCCCAGAGCTAACGCGGACGCGGCGGCGGTAAATCCCATGTATACGACCATCCAGATCCCCAGCGTATCAAGAAAAGTCCCAAAGAAGCTGACGACGCCGTAAAAGACCAGGGGCGAAACAAACAGCATGGGAATGAAAAAATAACGGGGCCGTTTCCGCGCCCGCAAACGCCAGCCCAGAATAAGGACGGCGATGGTAAGCGGAAGAAAGAACAGGGGCTTGGCAAAACGGCTTGCGAGTTCGGCCTGAAACACTTCGGGGATGTAACCGTACATTTCAAGATTTTCCGCCGCGTCCCACAGTTCGCCGGTAAAAAGGTTATCAAGCCCCCTTCGCGCCTGCGCAAGAAGAAGAAAATTGTCGTAACTGAGTTCCAGTATAAGCCGCACGTTTTCCGCGGACGGCGGCGCTCCCGACCAGACCGGTTCCCACCGCTTTTCCCCGTCATGCCGGTCCAGCGCCTGCATAAGGACCAGGGTACGGGGCCGGGAATCCAGGGTTATGGGAAGGATCTTCGCGTAGGGAGCTTCCACCCTGGTAAGGCGGCCTTCCCCGTCCACGCCAATATATTCAAGGCCCGTGCCGTAGGAATAGTCGGAAGAGGCAGCGAGCGATGAAAAACGGAGCGCCGCCCGGCCGGCGGGATCCGCCCAGCCGGCTTCGGGATGGTTCCCAAGATCCGTGAATCCGGAGGGAAGGGAAAACACCGCGCCTGTAAGGATCTCCCCAAGCGCCAGATCCATTTCGTCGGTAAAGAAGGCCGTTTCCAGCGTTCCCTGTTCGCTTCGCGCCAGGTAATTTGCCGCGTCGGGATCGGAGGGAGCAAGATCCAAAAGTTCCCGGAAAATGTAATAGGCCCTGATCCAGTCGCCCCCAACCATGGCCTGATACCCGGAATTTTTCAGCCGGTAAAGAAAATATGCCTCCCGCTCCCGCGCACCGGGGGCCAGGGACATCACCGCGTCCCATGCGCGGCCGGCCATACGGGCCGCCTCCGCCGCTTCGGGACTTCCCTCCCCGGCAAGCCGCCCGGCGAGGACGGCCAGCCAGTGGGCATTGTAGTACCGTTCGGCATTCATGGCTTCTCCGGCGTAAAGAAGCGCCTCTGCGGCGTTTACCGGCCGGGGAATGCCGGAATCCGGGGCCGCCGCGCCTCCGGCGGCCATACCCGTCCGGCCCACGGTCCCGGCCGCCTGGCCCGAGGCTTCGCGCCGTCTTTCCGCTTCTTCAAAACGAAGCCTTTCCAGCCTTATAGAAACATCGGACTTTAACCTTTCCAGTTCGGGACTTTCCGGCCATATTCTTTCACAAACGGCAATAAAATACGCGGCGTCTTCCCAGTTTCCGGCGGTTCCGTTTTCCCTGGCCTTTTCCCGCGACAGGCGGTAGAGTTCCCCCTCAAAACGCATGTTCGCCTGGGCGTCCTGGAGCAGGGGAAGAGGGATAAAACAGAGCGCGCCGTACAGCGCCGAGGCGGCGATGGCGGTAAACAGGGGCCCTTTAAGGCGATCGAGAAATTTGGCGGAAAAACTGCCGTAACCTTCAACAAAGGAAGAAAGGACGCCGAAGGGGATCACCAGCCCCGTAAGGGCCAGCGCGGGATACAGGTCAAGAATACGGAGAAACCCCCGCACAAAACGCCAGGTAAAGGCAAACCACGGAATTGGAGAGGTTTCACCGGGAAAGATGAAGGTATAGGCCATGATCACAAGGGAAGAGGCCAGCACATAGATGATAAAAATTCCCGGCGGGGAAAGAACGGTTTCCCGGTTCAGTTTCATCGCAAATCCTCTTCGCCGTTTTTCCGGGCCGCGAAAACCAGAAAGGTGTACAGATCGACAAGGACGGCAAACGCGGCAAACAGCAGCGGAACGGCAAGCGACGGGTCCGCGAATTTTCCCAAAAGGGAAGCAAACACATCCTGCACTTCAGGCGAATTGACAAAAGTCTCCGCCGCCAGCACGCCCCGAAAGATCAGCGCACCCAGAAAAAGATTCGCCAGCGGCCAGCGGCCAAGTTTAAGGATAAAACCAAGACTGGCAAGCAGCAAAACAAGGGGAAGCAGGTAGACAAAAAACGGAAACAGCCCTTCCCCAAAGCGGCCTTTGAGCCGTTCCCCGGCAAGGGAAAAATCTATGGCCGCGCTTTTGAGGAACCAGGGAACACTGCCCCCGAATGAAACAGGGGGCAGGGCCGGCGCCATATTGTTCTGTCCCGGCGGCTCTTCCTGATAGATGAGGGATCTGCCTGGAATGGAGACGACCCTTGGCCCCCGCTCCAGGGCGGGTCCCCGGAGAAGCACTATCGTATTGTTCTGCTGCGACAGAATAAGGCCTGGCCCCCCCAGGGATTTCCCCGTATCCCGCGCGGCCGGCACAAAACCGCTCCGCTCCATGCCGGTAAAAACGGCGAAGGTGAATCCGCCCGCCAAAATAACCAGGAGGACAATGGAAACCGGCGCGGGAATACGGCCGCGGGCCGCAAAACTCAGGGCAAACAGCAGCGAAACATACAGCGCAAAAGGCGCGGCCCAGCGGGCGGCGGCGACAAATTCGGGGAGCGCCGTTTCCGGCCGCGGGGGAAGCAGACGCACCGCCTCAATTCTGATATGGAAATACCGCGTCAAGGCGGCAAGAACAAAGACAACGGCAAAAAAACAACTGAAAAAAAGCGCCAGACGGGCAATATTTTTCACTCTTTAAGGGTAACACGGCCCCCCGGTACATTGCAAGGCATAATCTTTCGGAAACCGGAGGCATTATCAACACATTATCCACAACACAAAGGCCGCCGAGGCAATACGGCAAAGGGCGTTTCAGGCGAAAAACCGGGCAAAAGGAAGTCGGAACCGGCTGTTTTTTGAAATAAATTCCCCAAAAACGAAAAAAAACCCCGAAAAAGGACCCCGGCCGCCTTGACATGACCCCTTGCGGGGCCTTTTTTGAGCGCAAACACGGCGGCCCCCGTTTCCCTTGCGGGTTATAAACAGTTTATCCACAAAAAGACACATCCCGGCGCGGAACGCGCCGTTATTATTGCTGGGGAAGGGCCTTCATTTTTTCCTTGAGGTTCTGAAGCAGAAGATCGGTCGACGTATCGGACTTTTCCAGCTCCGCGAAACGCTTGTCAAGGTTCGCGTTGGAAGAAAAATCTTCCAGTTCTTTGGCGGCGTCGGCCTGGGCTTCCATCTGATCCACCTTGGCGGCCATACGGTCAAAAGCGTCAAACGCGGAACGGTTGCCGGCAACGCTGGAAATGGTATTCTGTATTTTTTGCTGGGCTTCGGCCCGTTTGGCCCTGGCGACAAGGAGGTTTTTCTTCCGCTGCGCCTCTTCGATTTTATCCTGAAGCTCACGGAGGCTTTCCTTCAATTTGTCGACGGATTCCTTTTGGGCGCTCCACTGTTTGTGGTATTCCTGATATGCCTTGTCGTATTCCTGTTTGCGGAGCAGCGCCTCTTTCGCGAGATCGTCTTTACCCGCCTGAACGGCCAGCATCGCCTTCCGCTCCCATTCCCCGGACTGGGCTTCCTGATTGTCCCGCTCCCGTTCCAGCTTTTTTTCATCGGCAATGGCCATAGCCACCGCCCGCTTGGACTCGATAAGCTGTTCATTCATGTCGATGATCAGCTGGTTCAGCATCTTTTCCGGCTTTTCGGCCTTGCTGATCATATCGTTGACATTGGAGGAGACAAGCGTTTTAAGCCTCGAAAAAATACCCATCTTCCGGCCTCCGGTCATTCACGAAATTTGGAAAGCACAGGATAGTGCTGGGTCACCGCGAGACTGAAGGCGTCCAGCGTGGCCCTGAATTCACTGTAATCCATGGTGTCGTATTCCAGTGTATCGATAAGGATGATCTTGTCGTTTTCCAGGGCATAGGCCCCGTGTATCAAATCGCGGGCGTTCAGATCCAGGAGACAGGTAAAACACTCGAGCCTGTTGTTTTTGGGGGCGTCCATAAGGACCATGCGGAAAATCACGAGAGAATCGGCCTTGAGAACCGCCACCCCTTCAAGACCGTGCTCCCGGTCATCAAGATACCAGAGGTTTGTCTCCAATTCCTGGTATGTGAACATGAGATCAATCAAATACTGCTCAATTTTATTGTCAGCCATGAACAGCCCCTTTTGCGGAAAATTCCCTGAAACCCGTCCCCGAGTCTACCCCGAAGCCTTCAAAAAAACGCCCTAACCCAGGAAGACCTGCCCGGCATTGTCGATGGCAAGAATGGTCTTGCATTCGGAACAGCGGAACCGGCCCGGTTTAAGGGCCTTGAGTTTCTTGGAACAGATTGGACAGGCAAAAACCTTGGGAAAAAGAGAAACGGTTTCCGCCGAAGACCCGCTGCGGAAAAAGTTGATTGAATCGTCCAGATTATCTTTGATATTGAAAAACTGCGAAAACCCCAGAAGCTGAAATACTTCGTATACTTTGGGCTGAATTTCAAGCAGTACAAGATCGCCCCCGCGGGGTTTTACCGACTTGAGGAAGGCGGTAAAGGAACCGATCCCTGTAGAGGATACATAATTAAGGCCTCCGCACTGAAAAACCAGCCGTATAAAGCCGCTTTCAATGGCTTTGGCAACCCTTTTCTGAAAATAATTGGAGTTGTAGGTATCAATGTAACCGGTAAGATACAAAACAAGACAGCCTTCAACCTCATTTACCTTCTGAAGTTTTATTTTGAGGCTTTCGTCTTTTTCGTCATCGAATCCAGGAACAATATCGTTGTTTGTCATGACGCTCCCTTCATTCACAACACATTGAAGTCACCTTCAATGAATTATGCCATATTAACATAATAATATCAACACCGGACTACAAAAATCCACCATTATCTTAGCCGCAAGATAAAAATTTGTCAAACCGGTTACTCCGCAGCCTATTAGAAATATGTATTATTTTCAGGAGGAATTCAATGCTTTTTCGGGAAAATACCCGATTTTCAGGTTAAAATAAAGCATGAATCTGGATGATGTAATCATAATTCTCTGCCGGCCGGGCGGATCGGGAAATGTGGGAGCCGTCTGCCGGGCCATGAAAAACATGGGCCTTTCCCGTCTCCGCATAGCCGGTACGCCAAAAGACAGCATTAACCAGAAAGAAGCGCTGGAACGGGCCGTCCACGCGGCGGATGTCTGGGAGAAAACCCGGTTTTTCGGCACGCTGGAAGAGGCGGCCGCCGGCTGCACCCTGCTCGCGGGAACTACCCGCCGCCGCGGACGCCTTCGCAAACAGGTGAGCCTTGATCCGCGGGAACTTGCCTCCTGGCTTGAGGAAAAACCCGGAACGGCGGCGCTGGTCTTCGGCAACGAGCGTACCGGCCTTGAAGAGAGCGAACTCGACCTTTGCAATATTGCCGCCCATATTCCCGCCTCGGACGCGTTTCCCTCGCTGAACCTTTCCCACGCGGTGCAGATCTACGCTTATGAACTTTTCCGCGCGCTCGGCGGCGCGGACAGGGCCCCGGTCAAGGGCGCGTGGGTTCCCCTGACCCGCGATGAAACCGGGGAACTGACGGACGCCATAAGCGGCGCGCTGGCCTCCCTGGGCTTCTACCGGCATCCCGGCCGTCACATACAGGAACGCTTTCTCCGCGACCTTATCTCGCGGGCGGGTCTTACCGCACGGGAAGGGCGCTATCTGGCGGATATTTTCGCCAAGACGGCCCGAATGAGCCGGAAAAAAGACGAATGAAGAACCCCGCCACAGAGCAGCGGGGTATCTTCGTTCGAGAAGAAAAAGTCCTACGGACTTTTCTCATTTTATACCGGGGGTCTGCTACCCCGCCATCATTGGCAGGAAATTGAACCGCCCCAGAGGGGCGGGGTATTAGACCCCCCTCGAATAACAGGGCAGCGCCGGCCGGCCGGCCGCACCTTAACCGGCGTCCTGACGCCTTAAAATTCCACCGTTTTCCACGAGACGGGCGTTACCGTCCCGTCTTTCAGGAAAAGGGAACCGTATCCTTTGGGTTCCGGGAGGACCCGGACGGTAAATTCCAGGACTTGACCCTGGAGTTCCCGGAGCTCCGCCTCCTTTTCGGGCGGATAGATTGCGTAGATCCGGCCGTCTTCGGTTTCTATACCCGCGTAGGTATGGGGTTCGCTGCCGTAGACGCGGACGGTCCCCTGGATGGCTTCGGTCTTTTCAAGGGTCCTGCATCCGGCCGTGAATCCGGCAAAGAGAAGGACCCACACAAAAACGCCCTTTCCCATGATTCACCTGACCAAAAGGTACTGTTCGACATAGGGACTGGTGGGAGCGATAAAAGTAACCGTTACATCCCCGCTCACATTCTGCCATTCGGGACAGGACTGAACTATCACCGAATTGGGCGCCATGGAGATAAGATACCCCAGGCTGAAAACCAGCGGACCTGTCCCCCCGGTGTTTAAAACAACGCCGGAAGGATACGGATTGGAGTTGGCAAGCGCCATGATGTCGATGCCGTTAAAAGAAAACGTGCCTGGCACCGTTTTGTTAAGGGAGCACCTAGCCCCGGACGTATTGTTGTAGAGAAGGACTTCCGCGAATCTGCGGAGGGCGCCGTCAAAATTCTTGACATCCGAAACGGGACTTGCGGAGGCAAGGGCCAGGGACACCGAATCCTTGTTGACCGCCTTGTTCGCCGCCATGGCCCTGACCAGAGCTTCGCCGCCGAAATTTCTGGCAAGATAAGCCCCAAAGGCATAGGCATTGGCATAGGAAATCAGCGCGTTGCCCCCGTCAAACCATTCGGTTACCCCTTCGGGGTAGTATGTGATAAACACGGGAAGCCTCCCGGCGGGCAGATCCCCGCCGCTTACGCCAATCTTCGGGGATATCATGTCCTCGGCCAGCATGGAAAGCATCTCGTTGTACCAGGTCTGGGAATTTTTGCCATTCCGTACAAATTTTTCGTTAAAATGTACCATGTGCTGAAATTCATGGACCAGAGTCGACCAGGCGACGCCGGGGGATTCGTCTGTCCACCAGGAATCTATGTAGAAAATTTCACCCTCATTTGATTCAAGATCCCCGTTTCCGCTGGCAATGAGCTCCGCATCGGTGTAATGATCCTTGCTCCAGAAATAACCCACCGTTCCGCCTTTTACGCCATCCAGATCTATATCGTAAATAAGGATCTGTATTCTTTCATCGCCGTCTATTCCCCCCAAGGTCTGGCCGTAGGCGGCGCCGTATTCATAACCGAATACATTGGTGACATGCCCGTAAATCTCGTCAAATTTGGTGGCAATGGCCGCGGCCTGTGTCTGGTTAATCTTGCCGTCGGTATTATTTGGAGAAGAATTATCAAAACGCGTGTTCGCTACCCAGACATTTGCATGGTCTGACTGCGCCTTGAGGGTGGCCTGAATCTGCGAAAAATTCCCGGATGTGTCATCCACCCAAAATTGCCTGCCGGTTCCCAAGCCAGGCGAGGAACGCAGAAGGCCCCGGCGGGACGGCCGTTCGGGGGGAACGGGAGGCGGATTGCTGTTAAAACGCGCCGCCGGTTCATAATCACGGCGGAAGGAGGCCTCCCCGTCCGGCACGGCGGAGGCGGACAAGTCGAGGGGGACCGCGGAAACGCCGGCCGCGCCGTATACCGAAGAAGCGCGCCCAACATTGTTGTACCCAACCGTGTTGTTCGAGCGGTTTACCTTCACCAGGTAAAGGCTCTGGTTTTCGAGATGAACGGTCTGTGTATAGGACAAAGGAATGAAGGGAGGGGAAGATCCCCCATTATCGCAGGCGGAAAATAAAACCAGGGCAAAAAACAGCGTAGCGGCAAGACAAAAAACTTCGAACTTTTTTTTGATCATTGCTATCTCCTGAAAAAACGATACGCTATCAATAACAGTTTATAATAAAAATAGGGAAAAATCCTGAAAAATTTCAGGGGATTTTGAAAACAGTACCCCAGCCATTCAAATCCCCTGTCAAAGGTACGGCGGGAAGGCCGCCGTTTACGTTCGACAAACACATCGAAGAGATCGCTGCACCAGAGCCTTAACCCCTGATTCAGCCGGTCCGAATTCCGCGCTATCCACTGCTCGCCGCCCCTGATCCCCCTGCCCACAAGGAGCAGCGACGGACCTGCCTTTCGTATCGCCTCCAGAATGACCGCCTCTTCCTGCCGCCTGAACGCCCCTATATAACGGCCCACAATACGCAGGCGGGGAAAGGTTTGGCGGATGTTTTTTTCGGTTTTCCGCAGAACCTGCCTGCTTCCCCCCATAAGGTACAGGGTAAATTCCCGCTCCTCAAGAATGGTAAGCAGGTGCACCACAAAATCGAAGGGCATGTAGCGCACGGCCTTCTTGCCGGAAAGGAATTTGACGCCGCTTACAAGGCTCCTGGAGATGGGAATAACAAGCGACGCGTCCAGAATATACGAGCGGTACTCTCCCCCGCGCCTGGCCCTGAGCAGATCCCGAAGCGAAAGAAGCACAATATTCCGCCCCTTCCCCGAAGCGAGCAGTTCAAAAATCGTATCGTCAAGGCTGTCCTGGGGCAGTATATCCAGGGGAACCTTGAGAAGATTTACCCGTTCCCGGACCGCATCCACAAATTTCTCTCCAGAAGTATTGTTCGTATCGCCGCCGCTCCATACAGGGCGGCAGTCTCGGTTCGCAGCACCGTATCTCCTATGGTCACAGATCCAAAACCCGCCGCCGTGAACCGGGCCGCTTCGGCGGAAGAAAAACCCCCTTCGGGACCTACGGCAAAGGCCACGATTCCGGGATTGTTACAAAGATAATCGTGGAGGCCGGCGTCCGCAAGGGGGGTCTGGTGAAAAAACAGCCCGGCGGCCTCCCCGCCTTCAAGCGGATACGGCCGCCCCCGCTTCAGTTCCTCCCAGTATGCAAAAAGCCCGTCCGCGGAAAGGAGACTGTGCAGGGCGGTGGCGACGCGGGAACCGCTCTGCTGCCGCCCTTCACGGATAATGCGCTCCCAGCGCCGGAACTTTTCCCCTCCGGCGTCGCCCGGCACCGAATGTTCCGAAACAAAGGGAACCACCTCGGCAAGAGCGCCCTCCGCGGCCTGCCGCACGACAAGATCCATCTTTGAACCCCTGGGCAGGGCCTGAAAGAGGACAATGGGCGGCAGCGGCGGGCCGGCCCCGCGCCTTTCCGCCGGCTCGCACACACCCGTAAGCACGCCGCCTTCAACGGAAAGGACGCGAACTTCCGCCTCAATCCCGCCGGGAAGAAGGGCGGGGAAAACGCCGCCGGCGGAAAGGCGGCGCACCCGGACCAGATAATGGTAATCCCTGCCGGAGACCCGCACCGCGCCTGAAGGATCCGTGGATTCTACGATGAAGCGTTTCAGGATGCCAGCGGAAACTCTTCCTGGACGGCCTCTTCCTGCAGAACCTTGAGGGTCTTGGTGGTCTGCATCAGAGCGCGGTAAGTTCCCCCCCGCAGTATATTTACCGCTTCCTGGAGCTGTACATCGTACTCAAGATCGTAAACCGGGGCAATGCTGGTCCGGTTCTGTTCATTCCTGACAAGCCGTCTCAAGAGCATCCGGTCAAGGCCGTATTCCCCGCCGAGTTCCCCCGCAAAGGCGTCGATATCCCCGGCGGACGCCGCCGGGTTGGCTTCGATAAAGGAACGGATCGCGTTCGATTTGATAAGGGCACCGAGCTTTTCCACATCCGCGTCGGTAAAATCGGGGAACGATACTTCCCTGTCAGGCGGAATGCCTATCTTGTCTATGTTGACATCGCTGGGGGTGTAATACCGGGCGGTCGTGATCTTGAAACCGCCCTTTTCCAGGGGATACACCTGCTGAACCAGGCCCTTGCCGTAGGATTTTTCCCCTACAAGGTAGGCGCGGCCCCTGTCCTTGAGGGCTCCGGCCACTATTTCGGACGCCGAGGCGGACCCCTTGTTTATAAGCACGACGATGGGTATGTCGCTGCCCACCATGGTAACGCGCCGCGCGTTGAAATTCCTGCTTTCCCCGGGAATGCGCGATTTGGTGCTTACCACCAGGCCGCCGTCCAGAAACAGGCTCGAAATTCCCACAGCCGACTCAAGAAGTCCGCCGTAATTGTTCCGCAGATCCAGTATAAGGCTCTTGTACCCCTTTGCCCTGAATTCGAGAATGGCCTCCCGTGCCCGGTCCATCGTCATGGGGGTAAAAGTGATGAGCTTGAGATACCCTATGTCGTCTATAACGGCGTATTTGGTGGTGGGCACCTCGATGACGGCCCGTACAATATCAACGGGAAATTCCAGTTTTTCGCCGCGGCGTATCATCACGGTCACTTTTTCACCGGGCGTTCCCCGGAGACGGGACAGCACTTCTTCCATGGTCATGCCGCGCGTACCTTCGCCGTCGATGGATATGATGTGATCGCCGGGGTTAATCCCCGCCCGCCAGCCGGGAGTATCCTCCATGGGAGCGGCCACTTCAAGGTAGTTCATAGTCCCGTCTCCCTGCAGATCCCCGGCCGAAATATACAGACCCACCCCGCCAAAGTTGCCCTGGGTGGTATCGTTAAGGTCCGTCATTTCCGATTCGGGCATGTAGACAGAGTAAGGATCTCCCAGGGCGTTGAGCATACCCGTCATGGCGCCTTCGTAGATTACCTTTGGATCAACTTCGTCCACATAGTTACGCTGGATAAAGTCAAACACATTCTGGATAATGGCCGCGTAGCGCCTGCCGGCTGAAGGGTTGTTTTCGCCGCTTTGGCCCTGCGCGTCAAGGCGGGGAACGGATACGGCGGCGAAGATTACACAGAGAACCGCGCCGGAAACCACCCACAAGAGGGAAATAAAATTTTTTCTGCAAAAAACGTTATCTTTTTTCATAAAGGCTCCTCGGTCCGGCGCCGGACCCGCGTTCTTTTCTCCGGCAGGACCGCAGCCTGTCCGGAAATACGGTCCCTGTCCATATAAATCAGTACTTCTTATACATTAATTCTAACAAAAAAGGAAAAAAAAGAGAAGCCGAAAGAGGGGGCGCTTCAGGATGAAACCTGCCGGGATCTGCTTTCCGGACAGCCCCAGGCGTTTTCCAGCGCCTCCAGCCGGAAAAAGGCTTCCTTGGGGGAACCGTCCTCCTGAAGGAGGCCCGCGGCGGGAACATAACTTTCGCTGTCCCGGAAACTCCACCAGGTAAGGGCTTCCACCTCGGGCCGGGCGCGGCTGAGGGTATAAAAATCTTCCAGCCAGTCCGCCTGGAGCCGCTCGCTCCAGTTCATTTCATGCCAGAGGCCCTGGTACATATACCGCAGGCAGTAGATGTC
>JAIRXH010000073.1 GCA_031268385.1 Treponema sp.
CCGGCAAGGGGGGATACCCCCCTTGGAACCCCCACCGTAACGCCCCCGCCTTCCGGTGGAGGGGCCCTGGACGACCGCAGTTACCTTCTGGCCTGGACCACCACCCCCTGGACCCTG
This sequence comes from Treponema sp., assembly GCA_031268385.1. GTDB lineage: Bacteria > Spirochaetota > Spirochaetia > Treponematales > Breznakiellaceae > JAIROE01. The sequence goes on from JAIRXH010000073.1 coordinate 118, forward strand.
CCGTCCAATCTGGCCCTTACCGTGGGGCCCGCCATTGACTATGTACTTGTCGCCGACGGCGATGATCATTACATCCTTGCCGAAGGGAGGCTTTCCGCCTATTACGGAAACGACGGCGAAAGCCGTATCCTCACGCGGTTTACGGGGGCGGATCTTGCCGGCGTGTCGTACGAACCCCTTTTCCCGTATTTCGAAGACGCCAGGGCGCGCAACGCCTTCCGTGTGTATACCGGGGACTTTGTCTCCACGGAAGACGGCACGGGCATTGTGCATACCGCCCCCGGCTTCGGCGAGGACGACGAGCGTGTGCTCCGGGGAACGGGCGTGCCGGTGATCTGTCCGGTGGACGCCGAGTGCAGATTCACCGAAGAAGTCGCCGATTACCAGGGTCTCTTTGTCAAAGACGCGGACAGGCCCATCATGGAACGCCTCAAGGCCGAAGGAAAACTGGTGAAGAAGGAGCAGATCCTTCACGCCTATCCCCACTGCTGGAGGTGCGGGAGTCCCCTTGTCTACCGGGCGGTAGGCTCCTGGTTTGTCAATGTGGAGCGGATCAAGGAGGATATGCTTGACGCCAACAGCCGGATCCGCTGGGTGCCCGATCACATAAAGACGGGCCGTTTCGGCAAGTGGCTCGAAGGCGCCAGGGACTGGGCCATAAGCCGCAACCGTTACTGGGGGAACCCCCTTCCCATCTGGAAATGCCCGGACTGCGGCAAGACAATATGCCTTGGAAGCCGGGCGGAACTCAAAGAACTTTCGGGCCGGGAGCCGGAGGATCTGCACAAACATTTTGTGGACGAGATCACCATTCCCTGTTCGGCCGTACCGGACGCCGGGGTTTCCGGCAAGGGAAACTCCGCACCTGGCGCCTGTTCCGGCGTCATGCGCCGCATACCCGAGGTGCTTGACTGCTGGTTCGAGTCGGGGGCCATGCCCTACGGCCAGAACCACTATCCCTTCGAGAACAGGGAATTCTTCGACAGCCACTTCCCGGCTGACTTCATCAACGAAGCCGTCGATCAGACCAGGGGCTGGTTTTACACCCTGACAATCCTCGCGGCGGCGCTTTTCAAAAGGCCCGCCTTCAAAAACTGCATTGTCAACGGACTGGTGCTCTCTTCGGACGGCAAGAAGATGAGCAAGCACCTCAAAAATTACACGGACCCCATGGACGCCATCGGCATGTTCGGCGCGGACGCCATAAGGCTCTTCCTGGTGCATTCCGCGGTGGTCAAGGCCGAAGAGATCCGTTACAGCGACGAAGGGGTAAAGGACGTGCTCAAAAGCGTGCTCATTCCCCTGTGGAACGCGTACAGTTTTTTTGTTACTTACGCCAACATCGACGGGGTAAGTCCCGAGGCGGCGCCCGGACGGCCCGGCAATCCCCTGGATCAATGGATACTTTCGGAGGCGGAAAAATTCGCCGCGCTGATGGGGGAGGCCCTTGACGCCTACGACATGTCGGGGGCCGCCGAGCCCATCCCCAAATTCATAGACCTCCTTAACAACTGGTACATACGCCGTTCCCGCCGCCGTTTCTGGAGAAGCGTCGTTCCCGGCAGCGGCGCCGACGCCGACAAACTTGAGGCCTACGGGACACTTTACGATGTGCTTAAAACCTTCGTCACCGCCGCGGCTCCCATCATACCTTTCATCTCCGAGGCGATCTGGCGCAACCTCCGCCTTGAAGGCGATCCGGAATCGGTGCACCTTGCCGCCTATCCGGAGCCCCGCAAGAACAGGCGGAAGCCGGACCTTGAATACCGCATGGCGGCGGTGATGCGCGCGGTTTCCATGGGCCGTTCCCTCCGTTCCCAGCACAACATCAAGGTGCGCCAGCCCCTGCGCACGGTGGAACTGGTAAGCGCCGACGCGGAGGAAAAAAAGGTCCTCCTTGAAATGGAGGAGATCATACGCGAGGAACTTAACGTCAAGGAAGTGGTTTTCAGGGACAACGAGGAAGACCTTGTGGAGTACGAGGTAAAGGCCAATTTCCGTGTGCTCGGCAAGGAATTGGGAAAAGACATGAAGGCCGCCGCCGCGCGCATTGAGGCGCTGGGCCAGGGCGAAATTCGCGGCCTTATTGAAGGGGCCGTCCTTGCCGTCGACATCACGGGAGCGGACGGAAAGCCCCGTACCGTCGAGATTACCGCGGCAAAACTTGACATACGCCGTATTGAGAAGGCCAGCCTCAGGGTGCTCAACGAAGGTACGCTGACAGTCGGCCTTGATACGGAGATCACCGATGCGCTTGCCCGCGAGGGGGACGCGCGCGATCTGATACGGGGGGTGCAAAACATGAGGAAGGAACGGGGCTTTGAAGTTACCGACCGCATCAGGCTCTTCCTCTCGGGACCGGACAGACTGAAGGCGGCCTGGGAAACCTGTTCCGCCCTGGTGGCCTCCGAAACTCTGGCGGTTGAAACGGAGTGGACGGCGCGGGAGGGGCAGGTTCCCCTTGACGCGGGCGGGGAAAGCTGGATGGTGGCGATTGAAAAGTTGTAGAACCGTACGCGGAAAACCACCGGCCGCTTTCCGCTTTCTGCCGGCCGTTTTTGCCGTCTGTTCCCTTTTCCCCTCCTGCGTTACCGCGCCCAAAAGTCCCGATCCCCTTGTCCGGGAGACGGAGTACCTTCCGCTGGAACCGGGAGCCGCAGCCTACATCATCGTGGATGTGGAAAGGGCGCGGCCCATGCTTGACGGCCTTGATTTCCGCGAAATGAACAGGGATCAGTCCAGGCGTATTCTGGACATGACCGAATCCGCCGTTGCGGCGGTATACGAAGAAGGACCGCGCCGTTTTCAGGCGGCGGCTTGGGGGAAGTACCCCGCCTTTAGCGCCGGTCTTTCGTTCATGTTCAGCGGCGAATGGAAGAAAACAAAATCCCCCAGCGGTTCTTCCTACTGGCATTCCGCCAGGGCGGGCCTTTCACTTTCCCTGAATTCCTCGCAGGCCTATGTGTCGGACGGCGATCCCTTCGCCGCGCCGCCGGGAACGGCGCTGCCGGCGGATTTCGGCGGGTACCGCCGGGGCGCCGTTCTTGCCTGCTGGCTTCCCAAACCCGCCGTTTCCGTGGATCGTTTTCTTGCCGCCGCCGGCCTTCCCCTGCGTATTCCCGCGGAGGAAATTTTTCTGGGGATCTTTCCGGCGACCGCCGCGACGGCCGAAGGGAGGGGACCCGGCTACGAGGTTCTGATCCGCGTTGAAACGCCTTCGGCAAGTCAGGCCAGGGCTATAGCCGTTCTCATCGGTATGGCCCGCGCGTATCTTCCCGTCCCCGATCCTGCCCCGGAAGGGGCCTTTGAGGACGGGCCCTCAGGCGGCGCGGGCCTTGCCGCGCTGCTCCTTGCCAACGCCCCGGTTCAGGACGGCGCCTTTCTTAACATAAGGACCACTGTTCTTTCGGAAGCGGAGATAACTTTACTTTTGTCGGTCTTCTCGCTATATTTTTAGTCAAAAGAGGCTTTCCCAAAACTTCAGTTTTTGGGAAAGCTTCTTACCCCGGAGAAAATTGCATAAGCCGCAAATGCTTAACCCATAAAGAATTGGCAATTTTCTCCAGAAGCATTTCCCGAAACTAACCGGGTTTTGGGAAATGCTCAAATTCCATACAATTTCAGGGGAAAAGCCATGCCTACCTATGAATATGAATGTAAAGACTGCGGTCACACCTTTGAAGCCTTTCAAAGCATGAGCGATGAACCTATAAAGATCTGTCCCCAATGCGGCAGGGAGCTTCGCCGGCTCATTCACGGCGGAACGGGGGTCATCTTCAAGGGCTCCGGTTTTTATGTTACCGACAGGGGAAGGGGACCTTCCCAGGCGAAGGACGGGGCGAAGAAAACCGGCGCGGACACGGGCAAAACCGAAACCGCCGCCGCAAACACCCAGGCCGCGCCGGGAGCGGCTTCTTCCCCGGACGCCGCGGGCGGGAGCCCTGGAAGCGGCGCTTCCAGGGAAGGGGCGAAGCCGGAAAAGAAAGTCAATGCGGGCTGAAAAAAAAGATCCCGGATCATACCGGCCGCGGCTTGAAGCATGCCTTCCCTGAAATCTCCCAAGTTTTTCTGTGAACACTGCGGCGCCCAGGTTGCCCGCGACGCCAGGGCCTGTCCCCGTTGCGGCCGTTTTTTTGCCTCTGTACGCTGCCCTGCCTGCGGCTATACCGGCGCGGAATCGCTTTTTGCCGGCGGCTGTCCTTCCTGCGGGTATTCTTCCCCAAGCCAAAGGCGGGGCCCGTTTTCCCCCGTGAAAAAACCGGCTCGCTCCACCGGTCCCCTTCCCCTGTGGATCTACCTTTTTTCCGTCCTTGCCCTGTTGTGTGTAATTGTACTATTATATGTTATAATGAAATAAATTGTATGTGTTTCCGGTTAACGGGTTTCATGTCCGCGTACCGGCTGCTTTATGGGAGAAAATGATGAAACAAAGAATCGGTATGGTTATTGGCGCGCTTTCCACACTGGCGCTTGTCCTGTTGTCCTGCGGGTCCGGCAGCGCCGTTCCTCCTCCCGATCCCGGCATTGTGGCGGCCGTTTCCTCCGGTGCGCTTCCCGCCGATGGAACCATCGAGGTTGTTTTCAACAATGCCCAGGACAGTTCCGTCCCCCTGTCCGCCGGCGCGTTCCGCGTCAGGCCCGCGGTAAAAGGCAGCGTTTTTTGGCAGAGCGATCATGTCCTCGCGTTTACCCCCTCCCGTCCGCTCAAGCCGGGGATCCGTTACCGGGCGGTTGTGACTCTCGCGGGAATCGATCCCTTCGGGTTTGAATTCGACATACAGGCGCCCAGCATAGAGGTGGTCCTCGATCCTGTCCGGGTCATTGAAACGGGCGAGGTGATTATTGCCGGTACGCTTGACGGGGCGTCCGGGGTTTCCGTCGCGAAACTCAGGCGCGTAATCAGTTCATCGGAACTGGGCCGGCCGGAATGGACAATCGAAGACGGCGTGTACCGTTTTGCGTTCAGGCCCATACGGCGGGACAACGCGGCAAGGACGGCGGAAATAACTTGGGACGGGAGTCCCCTCGGGGCAAAGGAAAAGGGATTCACCACGGTGCAGATTCCGGGCGCCGGGAATTTCGAAATGGTAAATCTTCTGCAGACCTCCGAATACCTTGAGATTTCGTTCTCGGCGCCACTCAGGCAGAACCAGGATCTCAGGGGTTTTATCTCGCTTTCGGGCAATACCAGCGTCCGCTATTCCCTGGAAGGCAACGTGGTCCGCGTGTTCGGCGAACAGGGCCGGGAAGGAATTCCCGAAGGCAGCCTTCTTGTCATTCAGGATCTTGAGGATGTGAACGGCAATGTGCTTGTTACCCCCGTTCAGTACACCGTCGCGGGAAACTGGGAGCTTCCCGAGCTGCGTTTTTCCGGTACGGGAACCATACTGCCCACAAGCCAGGGCACTTCCATGGTCGTCGAGACCCGCAATGTGTCCGGGCTCTTGGTGGAGGCCTTCCAGATCTACGGCGACAACATGGTCCAGTTTCTTCAGGTAAACGGCCTTTCCGGTACCAGCGAACTCGGCCGGGTAGGGGAGCCGGTGTGGACCAAAAATTTCGATTTTCCCTGGAGAGGCGCCGACAAGAACCGGTGGGTAAGACGCGGGCTTGATCTTTCCGCCCTTACGTCGAAATTTCCAGGCGGCATGTTTCACCTGCGCATAAGTTTTAACCGCCGTCATGTTCAGTATGAGTGTACCGCGAACCACGGCGATTTTTCGGCTCTTGAATTTCCCGGCGATTCGTTTCCCCCCTTTCCCCTTTCGGGCGATCCCGAGCAGAGCTACTGGAATTATTACCAGGACAACTACAATTCAAACTACGACTTTTACCGTTACCGGAGAGATCCCTGTCACCCTGCCTTCTACATGCACTACGGGGATCACAGCATTGTCAAGGGAAGGAACGTGCTGGTTTCCGATCTTGGCCTCCTTGCCAAAAGGAGCCTTGAGGGAGACTGGCAGGTTGTGGCGAGCAACGTAAGAACCGCGAAACCTTCCGCCAATACGGATATAGATGTTTTCAATTTTCAGGGACGCCTTCTCGCGCGTGCGCGGACAGGGGCCGACGGTTTTGCCGCCCTTCCCGTGTCGCGGATGCAGGGAAGCCCCGCCTTTATACGCGCCGAAAACAGCCTGGGCACGTCTTTTCTCAAGGTGAACGATTCCCTTGCCCTCGCGGTCAGTCACTTTGACGTTTCGGGGGACAGGCCTCTTTCAGGGCAGCGCGGGCTTATCTACGGGGAGCGGGGCGTGTGGCGGCCGGGAGACGACATCTACCTTACCTTCCTCCTTTCGGATCCCGAAGGAACCCTGCCAGAGTCTCACCCTGTTTCCTTTGAACTGGAGGATCCCCGCGGACGGGTGACAAGCCGGTTCACCTACACATCGTCGGTGGACGGCTTTTATCCCATTGCCGTTTCCACCAGCCCCGACGCTCCCACAGGCGACTGGACCGCGAGGGTGCGGGTGGGCGGCGCCGTTTTTCAGAAGAGCCTCAAGATAGAAACGGTAATGCCCAACCGGCTCAAGATGAACCTCGATTTTGGCGGCGGCGCGTACCTGGACAGCGGAAAAAAGAAAGCCGCCCTGGAGGCGGTCTGGCTTTACGGCGCCGTCGCGCCGGGGCTCAAGGCCGATGTTTCCGTTTCTTTTGCCGACAGGGACATGTCCTTTTCGTCATACGGCGATTATTCCTTCCGTGATCCTTCACGGTCCGTTTCCCAGGAACGGCAGATCATTTTCGAGGGGAACCTCGACAACGGCGGCAAAGCGTCTTTCAATATGGAGCTTAACGCGGGCAGCGCCGTTCCCGGCAGGCTTAACGCCCGTTTTCTTACCCGTGTTTTTGAGCCTTCCGGCGTTTTTTCTTCCGAACAGGTGAATCTTGAATTCTCCCCCTATAAACGCTATGTGGGGGTAAAACTCCCCAAAGGGGACGCGAGCCGGAACATGCTTCTTACCGATACCGATCACGCCGCCGACATTGTGGTGCTTGACGCGGACGGGAAGCCCGTCACGGATGCCGTCAACCTTGAATGCGCCGTTTACAAGTTGTCCTGGAGGTGGTGGTGGGAAAAAGGAACGGGCGAACGGGCTGAATTCGCCTCGGCCCTTTCGAGAAATCCGGTGATGAGGGAAACGGTAACCACCCGTAACGGGAGGGCTTCCTGGAATTTCCGGGTGGCGTACCCCGATTGGGGCCGTTACCTTGTGATCGCGAGCGACCGTTCCGGCGGCCATGCCGGGGCGTCCATTGTGTATATTGACTGGCCCGGATGGGCGGGAAGGGCTCAGGAAGGGGACCAGGGGTCTTCGGCCATGCTGGTCCTTTCCCCCGAAAGGCAGAACTACGGGACGGGAGAAAAAATCCGCGTTGGTTTTCCTTCCAACAGGGAAGCGACGGCGCTGGTTACGGTGGAGAAGGGCGGGCGTATTCTCAGGGAAGAATGGATAGCCTGCGCCGACACCCTTACGACGTATGAATTTACCGCGGAGCCTTCCATGGTTCCCAATGTGTATGTGCACGTGAGCCTTCTGCAGCCCCATCTGCAGACGCGGAACGATCTTCCCATGCGGCTGTACGGCATAGTGCCGGTGCTGGTGGAAGATCCTCGGACAAGGATACAACCCCGTATAGAGGCTGCGGCGAAGTGGGAGCCGGAGACGCCGGTTTCCTTCACCGTAAGCGAAGCGTCCGGAAGGCCCATGACGTATACGGTGGCGGTGGTTGACGAGGGGCTTCTTGGCCTTACGCGCTACACCCTGCCCAATCCCCGGAGCACCTTCTACGCGCGGGAAGCCTCGTTCCTCAAATCGTGGGATCTGTATCAGGATATTATGGGCGCCTACTCAGGTCAACTTGAAACGCTCCTTGCGATAGGCGGCGGCGACGATCTGTTTGACGATACCGCCAAGGAGACCCAGCGTTTCAAGCCGGTGGTCCGTTACTTTGGCCCCTACGAGCTTGCCGCGGGTCAAAGAAAGACCGAAACTTTTACCCTGCCTCCCTACATAGGCGCCCTTCGCGTCATGGTGCTGGCGGCCTCTTCAACAAGGGAACCCCCGACGCCTTACAAATCGGGCCGGGCCTATGGTACGGCTGAAAGGCCTGTTACCGTCTCTTCGGATCTTATGGTGTTCGCCACCGTTCCCCGTGTTCTTTCTCCGGGGGATGAGGCGGTGATTCCCGTATCGGTCAATTCCTACAGGGAAGGGGCCCGTCAGGTAAGGGTAAATCTCGCCGCCCAGGGCGCGGCCCTTGTTGGGACGGGAACAACGCTTGTCACTTTTGACAAACCCGGCGAACAAATGGTGGAATTCCGCGTAAAGGCCCCCGCCGTTCCCGGCGGGGTGAAGATCAGCGTCAGGGCCGAATCGGCCGGACTTGGAACGGCCAGCCATGTGACGGATCTTGAAGTGCGCTCTACCGTCATTCCCGTCGCGAAAACGGCGGTAAGCCTTGTTGCGCCCGGGGAAACCTGGGAGGGAACCATCGCCTTTCCCGGAGAGGCGGGAACGAATACCGGAGCCTTTGAATTTTCGCGGCTTCCGCCCCTCAACCTTGAGGCCCGCCTTAAATTCCTCATCGCCTATCCGCACGGCTGTATAGAACAGACTACGAGCGCCGTTTTTCCCCAGCTGTACCTGGACAGGGCGCTTGCCCTTGACGCCGGACGGGTTGCGGAAATCGAAACCAATATAGCCGCCGGCATAAAGCGGCTGGCCGGTTTTCAGGTTCCGTCGGGCGGCTTTTCATACTGGCCGGACGGCGGCGAAGCCAACGATTGGGGAACCACCTACGCGGGTCATTTTCTTGTTGAGGCCAAACGCGCCGGTTACGCGGTGCCCGCCGATCTTTTGAGCCGCTGGGCGCGCCATCAGAAAGACAGGGCCGGCCTCTGGCAGGCCAGGGAAGAAAACGACGCGGCGCAGGCCTACCGTCTTTATACCCTCGCCCTTGCCGGCCAGGCGGATCTCGGTTCCATGAACCGGCTCCGCGAACGGCGGGAACTCAGTCCCCAGGCCCTCTGGCGGCTTGCCGCCGCGTACTGGTACGCGGGCCAGCGCGATACCGCGAGGACCATGGTGCGGAACCTTGATACCCGCGTCACCGAATACCGCGAACTTTCAAACACATTTGGGTCTTCCCTCAGGGACAAGGCGATGATCCTTGAAACCCTGATTCTGCTTGAAGACACAGGGAGGGGCAAGGTTCTCTTTGAGGAAATTGCCGCCGCCCTTTCCACGGAAGCCTGGCTTTCCACACAGGAGACCGCCTATGCCCTTATCGCCGCGGTCCCCTACATGAAGGGCCAGGAAGGCGGAACCATCACCGCGGAGGCTTCCATCGCGGGCCGCGGCGGCAGCGCGTCTTTTACCTCGCCGCTTCATCAGCTTGACATGGGGGATCTTCCGGGGGTTTCCGGTCCTTACCGCGTTGTCAACCGTTCGCCGTCTCCCGTCTATGTCCGCGTCACGGTGCGGGGAAACCCCCCGGAAGGTTCGGAGCCGGCCATGGCCGAGGGTCTTGCCCTTACGGTGGAATACCGGGACGCCGAAGGGAAGGCGGTGAATCCTTCCGCCGTCAAAACGGGCGAGGATATGGAAGTGCGGGTTACGGTGAAGAACAACTCCTACCAGAAAGTTTCCGAAATAGCCCTGGTACATCCGCTGCCGGCAGCCTGGGAGATTATCAACTACCGGCTGGGCGGGGAAGATTCAGATTCCCGTTCGTCCGTTTCACAGTTCAAGTATCAGGACATACGGGACGACCGGGTGATGACCTATTTTGATCTGGAACGCGGAGCGGAAAAAACGGTGTCGTTTATGATCAACAAAACCTACGGGGGAAGCTACTTCCGGCCGGCCGTGCACGCCTACGCCATGTACGATGAATCAATACGGGCCCTCGTGCCGGGTCTGCGGGAAGGCGGCAGGTAAACCGGCAGAAAGGCTCCCGGCGCGGGGCCGCGCCGCCGGTACAATCAAATTTCCTGTCCAACGAAGACGGGGCTGTCCAGGAAGTTGGTTACTTCCCGTACAGCCCTTGCATTTGCTCCCGTTTCGTTGAAACGGTGCACAAATGCCGCACCAAGGAAGCTGTCCGAACAAGTTTTTCAAACTTTTCGGACAGTCCCGTCAGATTGAACGGCGGCGGCAATTCTGCCGCCTGATAGAGGAGGCAGTCATGCATTACGAGTGGACAAAGGATCTGGAGACAGGACACAGCGCTATCGACGGCCAGCACAAGGATCTCATTGCCGCCCTTAACAGTCTTATGGACGCGATTGAATCGGGGAAGGGCAGCGACGCGGTGTCAAGCAGCCTTAATTTCCTCAGCGATTACACCATCAGGCATTTTTTTGAGGAAGAAAAGCTGCAGCAGAAATACAACTACCCCGACTATCCCAACCATAAAAAAATTCACGACAATTTCAAGGCGGTCATACACGATCTCAAGGTGCGCGAAATGTGGAAAGGCTCAAGCGACGAACTTGTCAACGAAGTCCGCGACAAGATAGGCAGCTGGCTTGTTACCCACATCAAGGGCCAGGATGTCAAAATCGCCGCCTACATCAGGTCCGTTTCCAAAGATTCCGCCGCTCCCTGATTTTTCCGCTCCTTTTTTCTTTTGAGCGTGAAACGGGGAAAAATCGTGTGGTAGGGATCGTAATAGTCCCGCAGGGCGTCGCCGATGAAATTAAAGGTGAGCGTGACGGCAAGGAGAAACCACACGGGAAAAAGCAGCCAGGGGTAATTCCGCAGATTTGACAGCGTGGAGATGTCCCGCCTTATAAGCGATCCCCAGCTTACCGCGGGATCCGTGATGCCCAGTCCCAGGTAGGAAAGCGTCGTCTCCGTCATGATGAAGCCGGGGATGGAAAGGGCGACGTTGACGATAAGAAGGCTCGCTATCTGGGGTATAATGAAACGCACAATAATAACCGGGGCGGGGATCATTTCAAGCTGGGCGTTAAGGACAAACTCTTCCCGCTTTATCGCGTGCACCATGCCCCGCACGGTCCGCGCCGATCCGGGCCAGCCCACGAGCGAAAGGATGATCGTGATCATCATGTAGGTCTGCCCTGAATCCATGGAGGACGAAAGCAGCGAGCGGAGAAAGAGGATAAGGTACAGCCCCGGAACAAGCATGAAAAATTCCGAGAAGCGCATGATGGTCCAGTCGGTAAGGCCGCCGAAATAGCCGCCGAGCCCGCCCAGAAGCACGGCAAGGATCAGGGAAACGGCCGTCGCCGCGAATCCTATGGTCAGCGATATGCGGCTTCCGTAGACGATGCGTGAAAAAAGATCCCGCCCCAGATGATCGGCCCCCATAAGAAACGCGGGGTACGATCCGGGCCCCGTGGTAAAAAGATGGCGGTCCGCCTTCACGATTCCCCAGAGTTTGTACGGCTCCCCCCGGCCGAAGAGGCGGATGTCCTCGTAGCGGCCGCGTACCCGCGCGTACTTCCAGTTGATGGTGTTTATTACCCTCGCCTCCTGCGCGCCGGGTTTCGGCAGTCCCCCTCCTTCCCGGTAGAAGCGGATGTTGGGCGGGTGGTACGCCGCGTCGGCGAAAGATGTCGTGGGGCTGGAGGGCGCGATGAATTCGGCGAAGATCATGACAAGGTAAAGCAGGACAAGGAAAACCAGACTCGCCGCCGCGAGGGGCCGCCTTTCAAGATAACGCAGGAATTTCATTCTTTTCCGTACCTTATTCTCGGATCCACAAGGGCAAGCAGTATGTCCGCCAGCACCATTCCCAGGAGCACGAGAAAAGAAATGAACATGATGTTTGAAAGGACCAGGTTAATATCCTCCTGCAGAACGGCCTCGTACATGAGCCTTCCTATGCCGGGGTAGGCGAAGATGATTTCAAGGATAAGCGATCCCGAAAAGAGGCTCGCCAGAAGATTCGCGCTTCCCGTGATGTAGGGATTAAGGGTGTTCCTGAACGCGTGGCTGAAGTACACGCGCCATTCGGCTATGCCCCGTGAGCGGAGGCTTGTGATGTAGGGCTGTCCAAGCTGGTCAAGCATGGTGGCCCGTATCATGCGGAGCGTTCCCCCTATGCCCCCCAGAAACGAGGCGAGCAGCGGAAGGAAGATGTGGTGCATGTAGGAGAAGACAAAACGGCCGGGCGCCTGTGAAAAGGGAAAGGCAGGATACGCGGTCACGGGGAAGGCGCCTGTCGCCGACGCGAAAAGCTGCAGCAGTATAAGGAGCAGAATGCCGGGAAAGGCGTGAAGCACCAGCGCGAAAAACGTTACCGCGAGATCCAGGGCGGTTCCGGCTTTGGTCGAAAAGTAGACCCCCAGCAAAAACGAGAAGAACGTGATGAGCACAAGCGATATGAGATTAAGCACGACAGAATTGAGCAGCCGCGAGGCAATAAGGAAGGAAACGGGCGCGCGGGAAATAAGGCTTACGCCAAGATCATGGTGCATGATTACCCTGTTAAGCCATTTGAAATACTGTATGTAAAAAGGCCGATCCAGGCCCAGGCTTTTCCGCCGCGCCTCAAGCTGCTCCATGGAAAGGGCGTCCCTGTCCTGCCCCGCCCGGCCCTGGTTTTCGCTGAAAAGCTGCTGCAGCATGATCTGATCGACAATATCCCCCGGGGCAAGCTCCATGAGGCCGAAGACGGCAAGGCCAAGAATAAAGAGCATTACCAGCATGGTAAGGAAGCGGCCCGTAATATAGAAGGCAAGGGGCGCCTTCCGCCTGAAAAGATACAGCGGCCCCGCTATATACGCCGCGATGCCGGCGACGCCACCCTTCTTCATGGCCTTAAGAATATGCAGCTGGATTCAAAACCCGAAAGGTTGTCAAAGTACACATTGGAAAAATCCCATCGGTTCCGCAGGGCAAAGAACGAACGCGGCCTTAGAAGGTATATCATGGGGCACTGTTCCAGCAGTATGCGCTGAAATTCATCCCAGATGTCCTCTGCCTTTTCCCTGTCTATTGTAAAGGCCCCCTCGTTGTAGAGGAAATCAAGCCGCGCCTCCCAGTCCGTCGCGGGCTCCTGCTGCAGGGGATACCAGAAGTGAAGGTTCCCGCTCGAAGGCCACACGTTGCTTCCGCTGGTGGGAAAAACCTGGCTTCCCGAAAGCCCCATGATCATGGAGTCCCATTCAAAGGTGGTAAAAAGCTGTTCAACCATCTTCTGGAAATCGATGACCCGTATGTTTGCCGTTATCCCTATGTTCGCAAGGTCGGCCCTGATGATGGACGCGATGTCGGACAGCATGGCGCTTTCGGATCGTATGGTAAGGTCAAAGACAACGGGCCGCTTTTTTTCATCCAGCATGACGCCGGAAATGTCCCGCCTCATGCCCGCCCGCGCCAGGAGCTCAAGCGCCCGCTCGGGATTGTAGAGGTACGAAAGGGTAATGTCCCCGTTGTAGTAGGGATTCGGTTCGGGAAAGATGTCAAGTTTGGGTTCGGCAAGTCCCCGGTACACCTGCGCCATGATGCGCTCCCTGTTCAGGAGAGAGCTCATGGCCTGGCGGAATTCCTTTTTGGTAAACCATTCATACGCGGGAGTGTCCCTGTTTTTCGGATTCTGATTGAAGGTCCAGAACGAGGCGCCAAGGGCCCCTTCGGCGTTGAACACCGTGTAACCGGCGTTTTCCCTCCCGGCAAGTTCGTCAAGATCCTCGGGTCTTGGCGTGTAGGTTTCGATCTCTCCCTGCTTGAAAAGAAGGTACTGGGTATTTTCCTCGGGGATGATGCGGATTATTTCTTCCTCGATGTAGGGAATGGAAACGCCGTTGGCGTCTTTGTTCCAGTAGGCCGGATTCCGTTTGTACACAAGGCGCTGGCCCGCGGTGTATTCGGCAAGAAACCACTTTCCCATGGACGGAATAAGGCGCGGGTCTGTCTTGATGTTGAAGAGATCCCGCACCCCCTCGGCCCCCCGTTCGCGGTACGCCTGTTCGTAGTCCAGGCGGGGGGCGACCTGGAGATTGGTGGAAAATACCGGCTCCGCCACAATGCGGGGAAAATGAAAGACAAACTGTTTGTCGTTTATTTTTTCTATGTCAATGTGGGCCTGGCTTCCGTCTTCCATAACAAGAAATTGTCCTGTATAGCCTGAACCCTGAAACGCGGGATTTCCGTCTATTTCGTTGTACCAGAAAATAACATCGTCGCTTGTAACGGGGATTTTTTTGTCCGAATTGTAATAGCTCCAGTAGAGGTTGTCGCGCAGGGTGTAGATTACGTCGAGCGTTCCTGCTTCCCCGTTGACCCTGACTTCAAAGAACGCGCAGCGGGGCACCCATTCCCGCGCGGATACGTCGTAATCGGCAAGGTAATCCCGCATCATATTCACCACGGCGGCGGTTGGAGCGTCCTGTTCGGCTATGTAATCGTTGAAGCTTTTGGGGTCCGCCGAGACGGCGTCGTACCAGGAGCCTCCGGGCCTTCCGGGAAGAAACGCCTCTCCCCGCCAGGGCTTGCTTACCGTGCGTTCGAGTATATATTCAATGCCGCCGCCTGTAATGGCGTTTATTTCCTCAATGGAAAGTTCTTCTTCGCGGGAGCAGGAAAAAAAGGCGAGGGCGCACAGGAACAAGGCGGCCGGCTTTTTCATGAACCAATTTTACCGGAGGAAAATACCGGTGTCAATTGTACGCGCCCGGACGGAAAGAAGGAAGAAGAATGTACCACGGACGACACGGACAAAGAAGAGGAAGAGTCACCACCAACCTTACCAACAGCACGAACTTGTTGCTAGAAATTTTGTCTTTATCCTGAATTCGGCACCTGGCGCCGGAATTCGGGAATTAAAGAGGAAGAAAAATTCGAAATTCGGTGCCTGGCACTATTCCCCTGGGGTGTGGAGTTTTGCGGTTCCAGACAACACGCCGCTTTCAAACGGCGCAGGGCCGCCGCAAAACTCCTCAGGCGAAGGTGAAGCGCAGCTTCACCTTCGCCCCTGTCCGTGGAGTTTTTGCTATGCAAAAACTCCCAAGCTGTCCGGCACTGCCGGACAGCAGTGGTCCGCGGTTATTCTTATGGAACAATCGCGCTCACGATGTCGCCGAACTTGCCTTTGACCCCTTCGCGCTCGATTTCCCAGCGGCCGGCCATGTAGATCCGCGCGCCCCTGTCGCCTTCTTCGAAGGTGAGGATAAGGGGGCTTTTCGTGTCGAAGGCCGATTCGATGAGGTCTTTTTCGATGTTCTTGGGGACAAAGCCCGGAGGCGCCTTGACCCAGCGGAGCTCAAGGCCATGCACGTCGGCGGGCTTTCCACGGTGGGCGCTGCCCTTGTCGCGGTAATCGACGACGATCTGCCGGGGGACCCCGGCGCGGGGTTCGAGCTCCGGCACGGTGGTGGGGGCGGGTATTGCCGGGCGGCGGGGCTTTTTGTTGTGCACCCCCACTTCCTCGCGCTCTTTGTCCGAAACCTGTTTCCACATCAACCATTGCCCGACGAAGGGGCGGATAACGTCCTTTTCGGCGGCCTCCCGCGCTTCGTCCTTGGCAAGGGTTTCCGCGGGGGTGTGGGGCTTCAGGGTGACGACGTAGACCGTGTACCAGGCGGCGTAGGTATCGGCGAGGAGGGTCACTTCCGAGGCGGGAATGTGGGTCCACTCGGGGTTTTGGCCCGTCGTCTTGGCGTTTACGTACTGGGTCAGGTTCTTGAACCAGATGTTGAAATCCGCATCCCGCACGGGGATGTAATCATGACTCATTGTGTTTCTCCTTTTTCAGGGTTTTCCGGCCCTGGCCGCAGCCGTTCCGGCCAGGGCCGCAGTCATTCCGGCCAAGGCCGGAACCGTTTCGGACAAGGCCGGAGCCATTCCGGCCAAGGCCGCAATCATTCCGGCCCTGGCCGCAGCCGTTCCGGCCAAGGCCGCAGCCGTTCCGGACAAGGCCGGAGCCATTCCGGCCAAGGCCGGAACCGTCCGGGTCAGGGCCGTGACAAAGGGCCTTTGGCCCTTTGTCTTGGGAGTTTCGCGGCGGCACTGCGCTGTTTGAAGGCGGTGTCCGCCTTCGGAGCCGCGAAACTCCAGGCTTGCAGTGGCAAAACTCCAGAATGTCGTGACAAAGCCCCTGCGGGGCTTTGTCTTGGGAGTTTCGCGGCGGCACTGCGCTGTTTGGAAGCGGCGCGTTGTCTGTAACCGCGAAACTCCGCATGCCCTGGAGTTTTCGCGGAGCGAAAACTCCCCAGCTCAAGCAGAAGCTTAAGCTTCTGCTTGAGCCTATTTCTTCGTCCAGTTGTACCCTGTTCCGCTTGAGGGCAGCGTATCGGTGCTGATGTTGTCCCCGGGGTTCAGGGTGGTGTCGCGGTAGTAGAAGGTGAGGATGCTATCCTCGTCCATATACCCATAGAACACCGCGTGGCCCTCGGTATCGACGGGGGTTGCGGTGCCGCTGTCTTTGGCGACATTCGCGTTGACGTCCCCGGTATTGCCGTAGATGATTCCGCCGGTTTTGCTGAAGCTGCAGGCATCACCGGACCAGTACGCACCCGCAAGATACACACCGCCGCCGGTGGAGGCGGTATTGCCGGAGATTGCGCCGCCTTCCATGGTAAAGCTGCCGCCGTTGCCGACACCGCCGCCGCCCGTGGCGGTATTGCCGGAGATGACGGCGCTGCCGCTCATGATAAAGCTGCCGCCGTTGCGGACACTCACACCGCCGCCGCTGCTGGTCATGGTGCCGGAGGCGGTATTGCCGGAGATTGCGCCGCCGCTCATGATAAAGCTGGCGCCGTTGGCGACATCCACACCGCCGCCGCCGCCGCTGATCGTGGCGGTCGTGGCGGTATTGCCGGAGATGGTTCCGTCTTCCATGGTAAAGTTGCCGGCCAGGACAAGCACGCCGCCGCCGCCGTAGGTGCCCGTGGCGGTATTGCCGGAGATGGTTCCGTCTTTCATGGTAAAGCTGCCGACGTAAACAGTCACGCCGCCACCGGAGGAGACGCCGGTATTGCCGGAGATTGTGCCGCCTTCCATGGTAAAGCTGCCGCTGTCGGAGACATCCACGCCGCCGGTGAAGGCGCCCCTATTGCCGGTTATCTTTGCCCCGGTCTTCATGACAAGGCTGCTCCCGCTCCCCTCTACACCCACCAGCGATGTGATATTGGAGTCGTGGCCTTTGAGGGTAACATTGTTGTCCAGGGTAAGGCTCCCCCCGACATAAAACATGTTGCCGGTTCCGGTAAGGGTAATGGTGCGCTCGGCGCCGCTGCCCGCCAGGGTCATGGCCTTGCCGGCGGGGATGTTTGCGGCGCTTACCGCCGTAAACGGCTCGTCGGCGTAGAGGGTAATGGTCGTCGCCGCCGCCGGGGCCGCCGCTATGCGCTGGGCCAGGGTCTGGACGGTTACATTCGCCTGGAGGGTGTTACCGTATACGGTAACACTGACGGTCTGTGTGCCTGCGGTGGAACTGTCGTAGCCTGAAAAATTACCCGCGTTCACGCTTGCGCTGATGTCGGCCGCGCCGTTCATGAGTGTCCAGCCGCTCAGGGGTTCCCCGAGGCCGAAGTACGGCGAACCAAAGCTGAGGCTAAGGCTGAGGGTTCCAATGACGGTAACGTTTACCGTGTTGGACGTTTTGCCCCTCAGGGTAATGCTCACGCTCTTTGTGCCTGCGCTGCTGAAGTCGTAAGTAAAATCCGCCGCGCTTACCAGGGCGCTGATGTCCGCGCTGTCGGCCATAAGGGTCCAGCCGCTCAGGGGCGCTCCTGTACTGAAAGACGCGGGGCTAATGGAAAGGACAAGCGCCGAAAAGACGGTAACGCTTGCCGCGTTGGACGTTTTACCGCCCAGGGTAATGGTCACGCTCTTTGCGCCCGTGCTGGAACTGTCGTAGCCGGAAAAAGCGGCCGCGTTCACCAGCTCGCTGATGTCGTCGCCGTCGGCGCTAAGGGTCCAGCCGCTCAAGGCCGCTCCCGTGCCGAAATACGGCATATCAAAACCGAGGGTAAGGATTGAAATGACCCGAACATTAACCGCGTTCGACGTAACGCTGCCCAGGGTAACGCTTACGCTCTTTGCGCCGGGGGTTGTGTTATCGTAGCCGGAAAAATCCGCCACGGTAACAGCGCCGCTGACATCGGCGCTGTCGGCCATAAGGGTCCAGCCGCTCAAGGCCGCTCCCGTGCCGAAGTACGGCGCGGCAAAACCAAGGACAAGGTTCTCGATAACGGTAACGGTTTCCGTATTGGACGAAACGCCGCTTATGTCAATGCCCACGGCGACGTTTGTGCCCGAGCTGCTGAAGTCGCAGGTAAAATCCTCGGGGCCCACAAGAGAGGTAATGTCCTTTGCCCCCGAGTTCAGCTTCACCGTCCAGTTGCCGCTGTCAAAGGGCTGGTTCACACCGAAATACGGGGAGCCTGAGAAGACGAACGCGACGTCTGAAACGCTGGCAACGTCGAGCACGGTTACTTTGGACGCGCCGCTTGTTACGGTAACGCTTTTGGTTCCGCCGTCACCGTTATTGGGAATGGTGTTGGTAATTTCCGCGCGATAGTACCGCACCGTGTCCCCCAGGGCCGAATCGGCCGGCGGGGTGTAAGTGTTGTTTGTTGCCTCTGGCCCGGCAATGGGGGTCCAGGTTACACCGTCACTGCTCTGGCACCACTGGTAGGCAAGCGTGCCGCCATCTGTTGGGGCAGCGGCGCTTACAGACAGCTGCGCGACGGTAACGTCGTCAACGACGTAAAACGTGGCGCGAAGGGGTGGATCTGCACTTGTAATAACCGGAGAGGCGGCGTTAACGCCGTTATTCCCGTTACCGCCGCCCCCGCCGCCCCCGCCGCCTCCAAAACCGCCGCCAAGATTCCCGCCCGCGGGGTTGCTGCACGCGGTAAAAGCCAAAGCGGCAATGAGAACGCAGCAGCCTGTAACGGAAAAGTTAAAACTACTTAACGCATGGTGGGGGGGGGGGGTAAAAAACTTTTTGCAATACAAGAAACGACGCAACGTGTTCATACTGTTTGTCTCCTTACTGTGTGTGATGCGATCAGTGTACTACGGGGAGCGAAGTTGTGTAAAGCATGCTTTTCGGTAACATTTCTAAATAATGAGGTATTTCGGTATGAAAGGACGCCATGCAGATTGTATCAGGGGTCCTGGGCCGAAGGCGAAGCTCCGGTTCGCCTTCGGCTGGAGAGTTTTACGGCGGAAGTGCGTGGTTTGAGGGCGACGCGGGGATTGGGTGCCGTAATGGTAACGCAAGGGCGCCGGTCACCGTTTTCCTCATGGCCCAAAGCAACAAAGCCCCGCGCAGATGATGGGCGATAGGGTACACCGCGAAATCGCCGTCCGGGTCCCTCGCTCCGGCATAACCGCAGGGGCGTCAGACGCCGTTTTGGGTAACGCCGATTGGACCCTGTCCGTGTCAGTCTTCCGTTCGTGATGGTTCGTAAGGTACTATCCGCAGAGCGGACAGCTTGTGGTTAAAAATTCTTCGACTTCGGCGCCTGATACTGCGTTTATCACGTACCCAAAACGAGTTTTTCGCGGATAAGATCGTTAATCACCCTTGTCTGACTCTTGTTGGCCGCCAGAGCCTGGGCGCGCAGGTATTCGGCAGCATCCCGATCAAGTTCGCTTAAAAGCAGCGTGTTATGAGCTAAACCGGGCTGTACGCCCTCTTTTAAAAGATTCGGCCCAGGCTCAAAGGTGTTTTTGGTGTAATAGTCGTCCAAATACGAACATTCGGCGTCAGTCATTCCGGTTTTCTTTTCTATCTCGGTCATGGCGTTTCCTTTTCTTCAAACAGGTAATAAAATCGGCTCTGACACGGCATAGCGTGAAACACGTTTACGCCATTTTCCCCGAATTCATTATACAGTATTTCAACCGGATTTACATTCATGTCAAAGCCCAAAAGCAGATAGACATTTTCGCGGTCGCCGTATTGACCCATGTACCGGCAGGTCTCAAAGGCCCGTCGAATATCCCCTTCCGAAAGGCCATGCTTAAAAGCGGTATCACGAAAGACGAATTCCAGTTCCATAATAATAGATACTATACCTCACCTCATCCATTACCGCAAGAAAACGCCCTCCGTAATGCGCCC
>JAIRXH010000083.1 GCA_031268385.1 Treponema sp.
GATCCCTTATTATGAATGATATTCCATTTTATTGGAAAATAGTTACATAAAAAAAGGAAAGGGAGCTTATACTTTTGAAAATAAGGAAGGGAGGAACAAATATGGAACAGACTTTTGTGGAAAAAATGAACAAGTCCCTGACTGACTTGAAGATGGAGATCATTTCCAAGCTCCTTGTGAGCAATGAAGATTTCAAGAAAATTGTAGAGGGCATGGATCCCAAGGATCTTGCGGATACCGCGTCCGATGATATCGACCGGAAAATGATTGAAGCTCTCGGCTCGCAGGATCTCAAGCGGCTCAAACTGATAGACTCGGCCCTGACCAGGATTCAGCAGGGAAAATACGGATTGTGCGTAAAATGCGGAAAGCGCATTCCCCAGGACCGGCTTGAGGCCATTCCCTACGCCCTTATGTGCGTGGAATGTAAAACCGAAGATGAAAGAAGAAACAGGTAGGTCCGGGAGCGCCGGTTTCCGGGCGGGTCCGGGAAACCGGCGCTCCGGGCGGTTTCCCGGCCCTTACAGTCTTTCCGCCTTCCAGACGGCCGTTCCGGGGCCGTCTTTTTTTCCTTCAAGGAAAACCGTTTCGGTATAGCCTGAATCAAGCAGGACACGGCGGGCCGCCTGGTAATTTCCGTCCAGATCTTCCGCGCGGTGGGCGTCGGATGTGACAACAGCGGGAACCCCCGCCTCCCGGAAGAGCCGGAGGAGGGCCCCGGACGGACAGGTTTCCCCCATGCTCTTCCGGTTAAGGCCCCCGGTGTTGACCTCCACAACAACGCCCGCCCGCGCGGCGGCACGGGCGGTTTCCCCTCCCCGGCGCAGCCATGTTTCGCCGCTTTCCGAAAAGAGATCCCCCCGGCTGTTTTTCTTGACGATGTCCGCGTGTCCCAGAATGTCAAAGCCGCCTTCGGCCGTCATGCCGAGCACCGCGTCCCAGTACGCGTTCATGTACGCGCCGCCGTCGCCGTCAAACCCTTCCCGTATGCCCGCAAGCGTCTCCCCGCGGGAACCGTCCACGGTAAAAGGCGCGCCTTTGGGCGGGATAAGGTAATGGACCGATCCTATGAGGTAATCAAGCCCCATGTCACGGTAATCCCTGTCGGCCGGCCCCATGAGTCCGGCCATATAATCAACCTCAAGTCCCAGATACACGGGGATCTTCCCTTCCCAGCGGCGGCGGGCCGAACGGACCTCGTCAAGGTACGCCTCCAGCCGCCCGTCAGGCAGGTGCCAGTCACTTTTGAAACCCGTCTTCCGGCCTATCGGGGCGTGGGAACTGAAGCCGACGGCGGAAAGCCCCTTCTCCCAGGCTGTCCGGCAGAGGGTTTCAATGTGATCCGTTCCGTCGCAGAAGACCGAATGGGTGTGGAGGGAGGAAAAACGCATCGCCTTTACCCTTTACCGGCGTCTCCGGTTTTCAGATACGCTTCGGCGGCGGCCCTGAACCGCCGGAACGCCGCCGGCACGAAAGGCCAGGCCGCCCCGGCTTCGGCCCTGTCGGCCTTCATGCAGGCCAGCTCCAGGCGGGCGGCCGCTTCGCCCAGCTCCTTTCCGCCCATGGTCAGGGAACTTCCCTTGATGGTGTGGGCTTCCCGCCGGGCGGACTCCCAGTCCCCTTTTTCGGCAAGGCCGGGAATGGCCGCAAGCTGTTCCAGGGTACGCTCGATGAATTTCACGAGAAGCGGCCTCACGGCTTCCCCGTCGTTCATGAAGGTATCAAGCAGATCCCCGGCGTCGAAAACAGCCGTGTCAGGGGATTCCGCCCCGGTTTCCCAGGCTTCCCCGTCCTGTCGCACCTTTATCCACTTGTTGAGCATGACCTCCAGTTCCGGCTTTTTGAAGGGCTTTACCAGTATGTCGTCAAAACCGGCGGCCATGCACCGTTCCCGTTCATCCGAAAGGGCGCTGGCGGTAACGGCTATTACCGGCCGCCTGAACCCCCGTTCTCTGAGCGCCCGCGCGGCCTCATAGCCGTTCATGCGGGGCATCTGTATGTCCATAAAAACAAGCGCCGGACTCGACGCGGCCTTTTCAAGGGCTTCAACGCCGTCACCGGCCAGAAGGGACGGATAGCCAAGCCTGTCCATAAACAGGGAAAAGAGGTTCCTGTTCACCGGATGATCTTCCACAATGAGGATGAGGGGCTTGCCGCCGTCCGGGACGGCCGCGGAAACACCGGCCGCAGCCTCACGCGCGCCCGCCGCGCCGGGAATGTCCGCCGGAACCGCGTCCGTCACGGCGGCCGCGGGAACACCGGGCGCGGCTGTGGGAACGGCAGTGGCGGCCGTGGAAACACCGGCTGCGGGAACGCCGGTGTCGGGCGCGGCCGGGCCTTCGGCGGCTTCCAGTTCGGCCACCTGTTCCCCCAGAACAAGGAAGAGCGTTTCCGCCAAAGCCCGGCGCTTGACGGGCTTGTTGATGTAGGCCCTGAACCACTTGAGAAGGGTCATCTTTGTGTCGGCCCCAAGCATGCCGTGGGGAACCATAAGGACAAGGCCGACGCCGCTGATCACCGGATCGTTGTGAATCTCGGCGGCAAGGCGCCAGCCGTCCATGACGGGCATGATCGAATCGATGAGGCAGAGATCGAAGGGCTCTTCCCGGAAGGCGGCGTCCCGCAGCACGGCAAGGGCCTTTTCGCCCGAGGCGGCGCTTTCAACACAGACGCCCATGTCCGTAAGGCACGCGCCTATGACGCGGCGCGGTTCGGGCCTGTCGTCGGTAACAAGAATCCGGCACTCCTTTTCAGGGGAAAACGAAGGAAGCGGCTCGGGCGCGCGGCCGGAGCGTTCAAGGGACACGGTAAAACGGAATACCGAACCGCCGCCCTCGTTGGGAACCATGTCGATAACGCCGCCCATGAGTTCCACAAGACTGCGCGATATGGCAAGACCCAGGCCGGTGCCGCCGAAACGGCGGGTAGTGGAAGCGTCGGCCTGCATGAAGGTCCCAAAAAGGCGGCTTCGCGCCTCTTCGTCTATCCCTATGCCCGTGTCGGCGACGGAAACGGTAACGGCGAGCATGTCCTTCCCTGGGGTCTTTTCCCGCGCGGACCGCACGGAAATAGTCACCCCGCCTTCCTTAGTGAACTTCACGGCGTTTTTCGAAAGGTTAATCACTATCTGGCGGAATTTGCCGGGATCTCCCCTGACAATGGCGGCGGCGTCCGAAGGAATGTCCACGACAATTTCCAGCCCCTTCTTGTGGGCTTCAAGGGAAATCATCTCGACCGCCTGAGCGACCGTTTCCTCAAGATCAAAATCGGTGTGTTCCATCTCCATCCTGCCCGCGTCTATTTTGGAATAATCAAGGATGTCGTTTATCAGGGAAAGGAGCACCTCGGCGGAGAATTTGATCTGGCGGGCATATTCTGACTGTTCACGATCCAGTCTGGTATCCTCAAGGAGTTCCGTCATGCCTATAACCGTCTGAATGGGCGTGCGTATCTCGTGGCTCATGTTGGCAAGGAATTGACTCTTCGCCTCCGCGGCCTTTTCGGCTATCTCCCTGCCGGCAAGCAGCCGCTGTTCCTCTTCCCGGCTTCTGGTCGCGTCCTCGATGGAAAAGCCGATAAAGGGGCCGGC
>JAIRXH010000135.1 GCA_031268385.1 Treponema sp.
ACATACATTCAGCGTATCCTTTTTCATACACCAGATGCGTTTCAGGTTTCATTTTATGGGCATTGCGCATAACGCGGCCGTTTGCTCAACTTGAACGGCCCCCGCTTCCCGGGGTATGCTTGACGGTATGGATAAACTCATCATCAAGGGCGCCAGGGAGCACAATTTAAAGAACATCGATCTTGAGCTGCCCAGGGACAAGCTCATCGTCGTATCGGGACTTTCCGGTTCGGGGAAGAGTTCCCTGGCCTTTGACACGATCTTTGCCGAGGGGCAGCGGCGCTATGTCGAAAGCCTTTCCGCCTATGCCCGGCAGTTTCTGGGCCGCATGGACAAGCCCGACCTTGATTATATAGAAGGCCTTTCCCCGGCCATTTCCATAGAGCAGAAAACCACCCACCGCAACCCCCGGTCCACCGTGGGAACGGTTACCGAGATTTACGACTACTACAGGCTCCTCTTTGCCCGCATCGGCATTCCCCACTGTCCGCAGTGCGGCAGGGAGATAAAAGAGCAGGCGCTTGACTCCATTATCGAAACCATCATGCAGATGGGCAAGGGGGACCGGGTACAGCTTCTTGCCCCGGTAATACGCGGCAAAAAGGGGGAACACCGCACCATTATAGACGGCGCCCGCAAGGCCGGTTTTGCCAGGGCCCGCGTAGACGGGGTGCCGGTGAGTCTTGACGAGGACATCAGGCTTGACAAGCAGAAAAAGCACTCCATCGAGATCATCGTGGATCGCCTTGTGGTCTCCGACGACATACGCAGCCGCCTGGCCGAATCGGTGGAAACGGCCCTTGACACCGCCGACGGGATCATGCTGGTTCTTGCCCAGAAACAGGGGGAGGGCAAGACTACCGAGTACTTTGTCTCCCGGAAGAACGCGTGCCCGGACTGCGGTATTTCCATTCCCGAACTGCAGCCCCGCCTTTTTTCCTTTAACAACCCCTTCGGGGCATGCCCCGGCTGTTCGGGTCTTGGGGTAAAACTTGAATTTGATCAGGACCTTGTCATTCCCGACAGGAGCCTTTCCTTTAACGAAGGGGGCTGCGTCCCCTACAACCCGGACAGTGCCTGGCACCGCAGCCGCTTTGAGAGTCTTGCCAAACATTACAAATTCAGCCTGGATACCCCCTTCAAGGATCTTCCCAAAAAAATAATGAACGCCATCCTCTTCGGCACAAGCGACGACATCAAGGTCCGGTACGAGAACCGGGACGGCACGGGGCACTTTGAATACAATTCGCCCTTTCCCGGCATCCTTGAAGATCTCAAGAGGCGCTACCTTGAAACCCAGTCAACGGGGATCAAGGAATGGCTTGAAAAATTCATGAGCCAGAAACCCTGCGAAGACTGCGGGGGCAGGCGGCTTAAGCCCGAGGCGCTCGCCGTAACCGTAGGCGGCAGGAACATCTGGGAGCTTGCCGGCATGTCGGTTACCGATTCCCTGAAATTTTTCGAGTCGGTCAAATTCGGCCAGAGCGAAAAAAAGATAGCGAGCCAGATCCTCAAGGAGATAAACGCCAGGCTGGGCTTTATGAAAAATGTCGGCCTTGATTATCTTACCCTGGAGCGTAAATCCGCGACGCTTTCGGGCGGCGAGGCCCAGCGCATAAGGCTTGCCACGCAGATAGGCTCCAGCCTTGTGGGAGTGCTCTACATTCTGGACGAGCCTTCCATAGGCCTCCACCAGCGGGACAACCAGCGGCTCATCGACACGCTCCTTTACCTCCGCGATCTGGGGAACACCCTTATCGTGGTTGAGCACGATGAACAGACGCTGCGCACCGCCGACCATATCGTGGATCTGGGCCCCGGCGCCGGGGTGCACGGCGGCAGGGTAATAGCGCAGGGAAGTCCCAAAGAGGTAATGAAGGTGAAAGAAAGCCTCACCGGACGCTATCTCGCAGGAAGCCTTGCCATGGAGATTCCCTCCGAAAGGCGGCGGGGAAACGGCGGCTTCATACGCCTCAAAGGGGTTTCGGAACACAACCTGAAAAACATCAATGTTGATATTCCCCTGGGCGTTTTTACCTGCATCTCCGGCGTTTCCGGATCGGGAAAATCGACGCTGCTTTCCGACGTGCTCTACCCCGCGCTCGCCAACAGGGTGTACGGATCGGGCCGCCCCGAAGGAGACTACCGCGATCTCGCGGGCGCCGAACATATAGACAAGGTGATAGATATTGATCAAAGTCCCATAGGAAGAACGCCCCGTTCGAATCCCGCGACCTATGTGGGCGTCTTTACGGCCATACGGGATCTGTTCGCGAGCCTTCCCGAATCGAAGATGCGCGGCTACAAGCCGGGCCGTTTTTCCTTCAATGTCCGGGGCGGACGCTGCGAAAACTGCCAGGGCGACGGGACCATCAGGATAGAGATGAATTTTCTCCCCGACGTGTACATTACCTGCGATGTCTGCCACGGGAAGCGCTTCAACAGGGAAACGCTGGAAATACGCTTCAAGGGAAAGAACATTGCCGATGTTCTTGACATGACCATTGAGGAAGCGGCGGAATTTTTCGAGTACATTCCCCATGTGGCCCGCAAGATGGACACCCTCCTTTCGGTGGGGCTGGGCTATGTCAAACTGGGCCAGTCCGCGCTGACCCTTTCGGGCGGCGAGGCCCAGCGCGTAAAACTCGCCCTGGAACTTTCCAAGAGGTCAACGGGGAAAACCTTCTACATTCTGGACGAGCCTACTACGGGCCTCCACTTCGCCGATGTCAAGCAGCTCATGGAGGTGATACAGCGGCTTGTGGATCAGGGAAACACGGTGGTAATGATAGAACACAACCTCGACGTGCTTCTGCAGGCCGATCACATCATAGATCTGGGGCCGGAAGGGGGCGACAAAGGCGGGGAAATTATCGTAACGGGAACCCCCGAAGAGGTCATCATGCATCCTTCTTCGTATACGGGCGTGTACATGAAAGATCTTGTGGACCAAAGATCCGGAAGACAGGGAGCGGGACGCGGGGGCGCGCGCGGGGCGGTCAAGTCCGGAAGCCGCCGCGTTTCATAGGGACATGAAAAAAAGCCGCGGGCGGTGTAAACACGCGTTTCTCATTGTCCTATGCGGCGCCGTTTTTGTTTTTTCCCTTCCCGCACAGGAGGCCGGAATTCGAGGCTCCCCGGAACCGGCCGAAAGCGCCCCCGCCGGGCCGGAGGAAACCCCGCCGGCCGATCCCGAATCGTCCGTTTATGAACTTGACATCAGAACTTCCACCCTTACCGAACTTGCCTCCTGGTGCCGGACCCTGGAGCTTTCCGACGCGGGAAGCAGGGAGGAACTGGCGCGGCGGCTCAGGGATTATTACACGCTGGGCTCCCCGTCCGTCCCTGCGCCGCAGCCGGGAAGGCGGGTAATAACCATTGAGTCCGCCCGGACTTCCGAATATTTTACGCTTGAGG
Source organism: Treponema sp. (assembly GCA_031268385.1). Lineage (GTDB taxonomy): Bacteria > Spirochaetota > Spirochaetia > Treponematales > Breznakiellaceae > JAIROE01. The sequence continues at coordinate 3,418 of JAIRXH010000135.1, forward strand.
CGGTGGACGAAGAGTACGCGCGGCTGCGGGGAAACGTCGTCGTAAGCCTCAAAGAAGGAAGCGCGGTGCACCGTATCGCCGCCCGCGAGATCCTCTACAACCGGACACGAAACATCATGACCGCTTCCGGCGGTGTCGAGTATGTGCGGGAACAGGAAGATACCATCGAGACTTTCAAGGGGGAATCCATAACGGTCAACCTTGACGACTGGGCCGGTGTTTTTCTCGCGGGCTTTTCGGAGCGTTCCGACAAAAACGACGATACGGCCTACCGTTTCGCGGGAACCGTCATTTCCCGCGGCGGCGACGAGGTGACGGTGCTTGCCGACGCCGAAATAAGCAACGCGAAAAACACCGACTCGCTGTGGTCCCTCAAGGCGTCCAAACTGTGGCTGCTTCCCGGTTCCGATTTCGCCATCTTTAACGCCGTGCTCAAGGTGGGCGAAATTCCCGTACTGTACATTCCCTTTCTCCACATTCCGGCCGACGAGGTTATCTTTCATCCTGTACTGGGCTACCGTTCCCGCGAGGGGAGTTTTCTCCAGACTACCACCTACCTTTTGGGAAGGCCCAAGTCCTCTTCCACCACGGAAAGTTCCATTTCAAGGATATTCGGGGGCGGCGGAGAATCGGAAAAGCGGCGCGACGGGATCTTCCTTCGCAGCACCGGGAAGAAGGTCCGTACTACCGAAGAGCCCACCCTTAAAACCATGCTCGATCTTTACGCCAAGCTGGGCGTTTATCTGGGAACGGACCTCTCCATTCCGGCCAGCGGGAATTTGGGGCTGCTGGATGTTTCGGCGGGCCTGGGATTCAGCCGCACGCTTACCCACCTGTCCGACGGCACCTATTCACCCTTTGCCCCCGCCTACGACGGACAGAGCGACTGGAACCGTTCCCGCATTATTTCCTGGGACGTTCCCTTCCGTTACCGCTTTAACGCGTCCGGCTCCTTTTCCGGCGGGACCGGATCGTTTTCCTGGACGCTGCCCTATTATTCCGATCCCTACACGGACCGTGATTTTCTGGAGCGGACCGAGGAGATGGACTGGATGCACATCGTGCAGGAAGGGGCCTCCATCATGGATACGGAAACCGCCGAAACCGAAATCCAGAATTTCGAGTGGCGCGTTTCGGGATCTCTCAATCCGAATTTTCCCGGCCTTGCCCCCTATGTTTCGGCCTTCTCCATATCGGGTATTTCCAGCGCCCTCGCCTTCAGGACGCGGGAAGTAAACTCGTCGCATTCGTCCTACCGGCAGGATTCCCCGTCCAACAAATTTTTCTTTCCCGACAAACTCACCATTTATTCAATAAACACCTCCGTCACCGGAACGCCCTTTTCCTGGAGCGCCTCGGGAATAAACGCCGAAGAGGTTCCCGCCGAAGAAGACAAAACCAGTCCGCTTCTTCCGGGAATCCCCGTTGCCCCCTGGTCCGACGCCGCCGGCGGCGGAGAGAAAACGGACGGCGCCGGAACGCTCGTACCTCCCGTTCTCAATCAGCGTTTCGATCTTCCCCTTTCAGGCGGCCCCCGTTTTTCCGTCGATTACCGGCTGAACCCCTCTTCGGCGACGGAGCTTCAGTGGCGCTCGGCGGAAGTGGGAACCTACACCAACTGGCAGACGGCCGGCGACATTGACTGGAGCGAAATTTCCAGCGTCATGTCCATCTTCAGGGGCGACGGAAGCCTGGGCTTTACCATGGATCATACCGGCGGCGGCGCGTATACCACCGCGGTAAGCTTCAGCGGAACGGCCGTGTGGCAGGATTTCGCCTTTCTCAACACGGAAGCCGAGGAATTTTCCACATCGGGAAAAGCCGATTCCGCGAAAGTGCAGGCGGCCAGGGAGCGCAACTACAGTTCAACCTACTACACCACGTCCTTCGATTATTCTACACGGCTGCGGCCTTTGTACCAAAGCAGCGTCTGGGGAGACACCAGCCTGGTCTACGGCGCGCGGGGGCTTATCTCGCGGACGGAATTTGTCGCCGGGACGGGCAGCAATCCCGAATGGAAGACACTATACGGCGCCTGGGACGAAGAGAGCCTTGAATCCCACCAGATTGCCGCGAATATTGCCGCCCGGATCATGGACAAGTCCCAGACGCTCGTCCTCAGCGCGGATCTGCCCCCGGAGGAGATTATCCTTTCGGGGAATGCCACCGCCAGAATCTGGATATCCGAGACCAACACCAACATGAAGTTTTTTCCCGAAGGCCGGGACGAGGACATCGACGACAGGCGGTATCTGGATTATCTCTACAGTACCGAAACGCTCCGTTTCACCGAGACCGGGAGCCTTCAGCAGTATATGATTTACGATCCCCACAAAAAAGTTTTCACCACCCTGACGACGACCCTTTCCCTCGCGGGCATCCAGGCGTCCTTTACCGCCGTCCGCATGATGCCCTACCGCCTTGAAACCAACCCCATAGGCTGGGTCACCGATGGGGAGGAAACCCTCTGTCCCCGTGATTTTACGCTGGGCTATGTCAAATCCTTCGGGCCGAAAAAAATCTGGGAGGATAGGCTCTCCTTTTCTTTCAATATCAACACGAACCTCAGCGTCGACCTTCAGCGTTTTACCTATTCCCGGTTCAGGTTTACCCTGGGCTTTACCCTGGACATCGCCAATTTTCTTGACATCACCTTTTCGGCCAATTCCGAAAACGCCCTCGTATACCGCTATCTTCAGGGCATTCCCTATTTCAGGCTTCCCGGCGATTTTGAGGTCACGGGGGAAAAGAACCCGTTTGTGGATCTTGTCAATTCTTTCCGCTTTGACGATCCGGTAAAGCGGACCAGTTCCGGCTTCAAACTCAAATCGTTTACCCTGACGGCCGTCCATCATCTTGGGGACTGGAACGCCAAACTGGGCCTTACCCTTTCGCCGTATCTTCCCAC
>JAIRXH010000006.1 GCA_031268385.1 Treponema sp.
ATATTGGAAGAAATGGTACCGGCAAGGCCGAAAAAGCGAACAATTTCCGGGGCGAAGTAAGGGTTTTTCCCTTCCGAGGCTTTCCCAAAAACTTCAGTTTTTGGGAAAGCTTCTTACCCCGGAGAAAATTGCATAAGCGGCAAATGCTTAACTTATAAAGAATTAGCAATTTTCTCCAAGAGCTTGTTCCAAAACCAACCGGGTTTTGGAACAAGCTCGGCATCCAAACCCCGCGCCGCCTTCGAATACCGTGCAGCCGCCGTAAAACTCCCCAGCTCAAGCGGAAGCAGCGCTTCCGCTTGAGCATTTACCATCCCTTTTGCTATAGTTGGGTTATGAACATACTGGTTATAGGCGGCGCGGGCTATATAGGCAGCCACACGGTGCGGGAATTGCTTGACCGGGGGCATGCTGTAACCGTTTACGACAATCTTTCAAGCGGGCTCCGGGAAAATCTTTTTCCCGAAGCGGCCTTTGTGCACGGCGATATACATGACTACACGGCCCTTTTCCGGGTCATGAGCGGCGGAAGTCGGGATGGGCCGTCCGCCGCCGGCCGGCCTTTCGACGCCCTGGTTCATCTTGCCGCCTTCAAGGCGGCCGGCGAGTCGATGCTGAAGCCGGAAAAATATTCGCTTAACAACATCAGCGGGACGATCAACATACTTAACGCCGCGTCGGAAGCGGGCGTCAGGTACATTGTGTTTTCTTCCAGCGCCGCGGTGTACGGCGAACCGGAGTATCTTCCCATTGATGAAAAGCATCCGCTTAGCCCTGAGAATTTCTACGGGTTTACCAAACTTGAAATTGAGCGTTTCCTCCTCTGGTACGAAAAAATCAGGGGCATACATTTTGCGTCCCTCCGTTATTTCAACGCCGCCGGCTACGATGTAAAGGGACGGATAGCCGGACTGGAGCAGAATCCCGCGAATCTTGTCCCGGTGATCATGGAGGCCGCCTGTGGCGCGAGGCGGGAAGTACAGATCTTCGGGGACGATTACGACACTCCCGACGGCACCTGTGTGCGGGACTATGTTCATGTAAACGATCTCGCGGCCGGCCATGCCCTGGCGCTGGACTACATCGGCAAAAACGGCGCAAGCCTTACCCTCAATCTGGGAAGCGAAACGGGGAGTTCCGTCATGGAGGTGCTTGAAAGCGCCCGGCGCATAACGGGGAGGCCCATTCCGTCAAAAATAACGGCGCGGCGTCCGGGAGACCCGGCGCGGCTTACCGCGTCATCGGCCCTTGCCCGTACTGTTCTGGGCTGGAAGGCCCGGCATTCGGATCTTGAGACCCTGATTGAAAGTACCTGGAACGCCTACAAAAGAAGAAGTGTATGAAAGAGGATATTTTCGCTTTCATACGGGAAAGCGGGGCCCTGGCCGTTGAACTTGAAACGGAACTTTGCAGGCGGCCCGCCGTGTCGCCCGATTCGGGGGGCGAAGGGGAACTTTCCAAATGCGTGTTTCTTGAAGGCTGGCTCCGTTCCCAGGGCATAACCTGTCTTGAACGTTTTGACGCTCCCGACGGGCGGGCGCAGGGCGGCGTGCGTCCCAATCTGATAGCCACCATTGCCGGCGGGGCGCCTTCCGGCGCGGGCCGCCTGTGGATCATAAGCCACCTGGATGTGGTGCCGCCGGGGGAGCTTTCCCTCTGGAAAAACGATCCCTGGACGGTGAAGCTTGTTGAAGGCGGCGTCCGCGCGGACGGGACTCCTCTTGGGCCGCGCGTTACCGGCAGGGGGGTGGAGGATAACCAGCAGGGGCTCATCTCGTCGGTGCTGGCGGCGCTGGCGCTGCTGCGCGGGGGGGAAACGCCCGCCATGACGGTAAAACTCCTCTTTGCCGCCGACGAGGAAAACGGAAGCCGTTACGGCGTACACTGGCTTCTTGAAAACCACCCCGGCCTTTTTCAGCGGAACGACATGGCGCTCATTCCCGACAGCGGGGACGCGCGGGGAGCATCCATAGAAATTGCCGAAAAGAACCTGGTCTGGGCGCGTTTTGCGGTAAGCGGTGTACAAACCCACGGTTCAAGGCCCGATCTGGGGGCGAACGCCCATCTTGCCGCCGCCGATCTCGCGGTGAGGCTTCACTACGGGCTTGGGGAAAAATTCAGCGCCCAGGATCCCCTCTTTGAGCCGGATTGTTCCACATTCGAGCCGACCAAAAGAGAGGCGAATGTTCCCAATATCAACACCATACCCGGCGGGGACGTGTTTTACATGGACATGCGCGTGCTTCCCCGTTACCCCGTAAAGGACGTGCTTGCCGAAGTGGACCGCATCAAGGCGGAAGTGGAAAGTCTTTACGGGGTGAAGGTACGGTACGAGCTTCCCCAGTCCATCGAATCGAGGCCTACCTCCCCCGACGCCCCGCTTGTAAGGCTTGTTTCATCGGCTGTGCGGGAAGTCTACGGGGTGACAACCCGTCCCGTGGGCATAGGCGGCGGGACGGTGGGCGCCTCTCTCCGCAACGCGGGCATAGATTCGGCCGTCTGGTGCCGCATCGAGGATACCGCCCACCAACCGAACGAATATGCCCTTGTCGGCAACATTCTGGGAGACGCCCAGGTCATGGCCCTGCTCATGCTGGAAGGGGCGTCCTGAGGGCATGTCGGGATGTTCCGTTTTTTCCGTTTTTTTTCAAAAACCAGTTGACAATGAACTGTAAAAAATCCATTGTACCTTTTAGAATATAAAAGGGCGGTTCATTGTAGCGAGAGGCTTTTTGAAAGGAGGCTGGAAGAAAAACATTGAAAGGCAGTGATGTGATCATCGGGGGGGTTACCAAATCCTTCGGTGATTTTACGGCTTTGCATAACGTAAGCCTTGAAATAAACAAGGGTGAATTTTTTTCCCTTTTGGGACCTTCGGGATGCGGGAAAACAACCCTTTTGCGGATAATTGCGGGGTTTGAGTACCCCGATGCTGGTACGGTTACTATAGACGGCGCCGACGTGCTTCCCCTGCCTCCCGACAGACGGCAGGTGAACACCGTTTTTCAGAATTACGCGCTTTTTCCCCATCTTACCGTTTTTGAGAATGTTGCCTTTCCCCTCAGGATCAGGCGTCTTTCCGGGGCGGAAGTGTTGTCCAGGGTCAACGAGTACCTCCGTCTGGTTCAGCTGGAAAATCATGCCCAGAAGAAGCCGAACCAGCTTTCAGGCGGGCAGAAACAGCGGGTTGCCATAGCCCGCGCCCTCATCAACGAGCCCAGGGTTCTTCTTCTGGACGAGCCGCTTTCCGCCCTGGACGCCAAACTCAGGCAGCACATGCTTATAGAGCTGGACCAGATCCACGACAAGATAGGCGTCACCTTCATCTATGTTACCCACGATCAGCAGGAGGCCCTTTCCGTTTCGGACCGGCTTGCCGTGATGGATCAGGGGAACATACTGCAGACGGGCACCCCCCACGAAATCTACGAAAGTCCCGCCACGAATTTTGTGGCCCGTTTTATCGGCGAAACAAACCTCTTTAACGCCTCCGTCATAAAGGCCGAAAAACTTGACAGGCCGGAAGGGGAAGATGAATACATGGCGGAGCTGGACATTCCGGTTCTGGGGCGCGTAAAGGTAACTACCGTGGACGAGATAAAGCCCGGCCAGGAGGTCAGCTTTACCGTAAGGCCGGAGAAAATCGTCATCTCCAAGGAAAAACCCGCCACCAAGCGGGCGGACATCAACCTTTTTTCCGGTACGGTTGACGAACCCATTTATTCGGGTTTCCAGACCAAATTCTATGTGCGGGTGCGGGAAGACAACCTCTTCAGGGTTATCAAACAGCATGCCAATTATTCCGACGAAGGGCCGGACATTCTGTGGAAAGACGAGGTGTTTCTTTCCTGGAGCGCCAACGACGGCTATATTGTGGGAGTAAATGAAGCATGAGGGGCGAAGTTCCCCGCCGCAGAAACTACGGCCCCCTGTATTCGCTTCCCATGATGATCTGGTTTACGGTGTTTTTCCTTGCCCCCATCATCATCATCGTCGTGTACAGTTTTTTGAAGAAGGATCTCTATGGCGGGGTGGAGCCCGTCTTTTCCCTTGAATCCTACCGGAGCCTCGGGAATTTCAACTATATAACGGTGACGGTTCGCACAATCTTCATTTCAATTGTTACCACCGTTATTACCATACTCATTGCCCTTCCCTGCGGCTATTGCATGGCGCGGAGCAAACACCAGACGCTGCTGCTCCTCCTTGTGATCATCCCGTTCTGGACCAACTTTCTTATCCGGGTTTTTGCCTGGATGAACATTCTGGGGGCCAACGGTTTTGTCATTGAATTCCTCAGCCGGGCGGGTCTTATGGATGCCTACCTCCACGTTGCCGGCGCCCTGGTCCGCGCAAGGGAAGCGGTGGAAGGCGGGATCAGATACCTGCTGCGCAGCGACGCCGTTATCGAATTTCTTGCGGACATAGGGCTTCTGCACAGGTCATCGGACGACCTGACGATGTTTCTTTACAACCAGAGCGCGGTGATCCTTGTCCTCATCTACATGTATCTGCCCTACGCGATACTTCCCCTCTTTTCCACTATAGACAAGTTTGATTTTTCGCTTCTGGAGGCGGCCCGGGATCTCGGGGCAACCAAGCTGGAATCGATGATCAAGGTGCTTCTTCCCAATGTGCGCGGCGGAATATACACGGCCGTTCTCTTTACCTTTATACCGATCTTCGGGGCCTACACGGTGCCCCTTATTGTCGGCGGCATGAACTCCTACATGCTGGGGAACATCATCGCCGACCAGCTCCTCAAGTCGCGGAACTGGCCTTTGGCTTCGGCCTTTTCCATGGTTCTTACGGCGGTAACCACGGCCGGGGTAATTGTCATGATGAACCTCCAGCGCAGGGACGCGCGCCTTGTGGAGACCTCAAAGAAAAACGGAGGCGCCGCATGAACGGCCGTCAAAACAGGAAGAACATGCTGCAGGGCTTTGTCACGTCGCTCAAGCCCGGCAAGGCTCCGGGCGAGGCGGCGCGTCACGCGCGCCGGGCTTTCAAACGGCGTTTTTCATTTTCAAGGTTGATCTTCATCCTTACCCTCATCTTCCTCTTTCTTCCCCTGGGCGTGCTGATTTTCTATTCCTTTAACGGCGCCAAGGGAATGAACTGGGCGGGATTTTCTTTCCGCTGGTATGGGGAACTTTTTTCGTCCCATTCGCGGAATCTCTGGCGGGCCTTCGGGCACAGCATTGTCATTGCGATTACCTCCGCTACCACCGCCACGGTGATAGGGACCTTTGGGGCCATAGGGGTCAACTGGTACCGTTTTCGCCTGCGGAATTACGTGCAGATCATCTCGTTCCTGCCCATGATACTGCCGGAGATCATCATAGGGGTGTCCCTGCTGGTGTTCTTTACCGGCATAGGAATGCGGATAGGGCTGCTCAACATCTACATAGCCCATACCACCTTCAACCTTCCCTTTGTGTTTCTCATGGTCATGGCCCGGCTGGACGAATTTGACTTTTCAATCATGGAGGCGGCCCGCGACCTGGGGGCCAGCGAGGGGCAGGCCCTTGTCAGGGTAACCGTTCCCCTCTGCATGCCGGGGATCACCTCCGGCTTCCTTACCGCCATTACCATTTCTCTTGAAGACTTTGTGATCACCTATTTTGTGGGCGGTCCCGGATCATCCACCCTGCCGGTCTACATATACTCGGCCATCCGCTACGGCGTATCGCCTGTCATTAACGCCCTTTCGGTGGTGATGATCCTGGGAACGGTACTTCTTGCCTTTTTATTGCGAAATTTCTTGAAATATATCGCGGCAAAATGAAATCTGTATTGAGGAGGAAAAAGATGAAGAAAATACCTGTGATGGCGGCAGCGCTGTCCCTGGCGCTGCTGGGGATTCTGGTATTTCCCAAACCGGCGTACGGCGGCCCCCAGAAGGAAAGGCTGTACATTTACAACTGGACCTACTACACTCCGGCGGCCATTATCGAAAAATTCGAGCAGGAATACGGCGTTACCGTTATCTATGACGAATTCGCGTCCAATGAGGAGATGTACGCCAAGCTCAAGGCCGGCGGCGGTTCCGGCTACGACATAATCTTCCCTTCCGGCGATTATGTTTCCATCATGATACGCCAGAACATGCTGGAGCGCATCGACAAGACGAAACTTTCCAATCTGGGCAACATTGATCCCCTGGTGCTGCGGAAGGCAACCTACGATTCCTCCATGGAGTATTCGGTTCCCTACTACTTTGGCGCGGCGGGGATCGCGGTCAATACCGCCAGGGTTTCCCGTTTTGAAAGAAGCTGGTCCATTTTTGGCCGGGAAGATCTCAGGGGCCGCATGACGATGCTGGACGACATGCGCGAAGTTCTGGGTGACGCGCTGGTGCATTTGGGCCATTCGGTCAATACCTCAAATCCCGCGGAAATTGAAGCCGCCAGGGATCTTGTCAACAGCCGCTGGAAACCCAATCTGGTTAAATTTGACGCGGAAGCCTTCGGCAAGGGGTATGCCGACGGGGACTTCTGGGTGGTTCAGGGGTATCCTGAAGTGGTCTATGAGGAAATTGGGGACAACGAACAACTGCGTAAAGATACGGTCTTTTTCATTCCGCCTGAAGGCGGCCCCGCCTATATAGACAGCATGTGCATATTGAAGGGAGCGCGGCATGTGGAGCTTGCCTACAAATTCATAGACTTCATCCACAGGCCGGAAATCTACGCGGAATTTACCGACTATTTCGGTTTTCCCGCCACGGCGAATATTCCCGCCCGGCAGCTCAAGACCAAAACGCCCTATTACACCGCCGAAGAGCTTGCCAACACGGAACTCAAAGACGATGTCGGGGAACATCTTGAGCTGTACAACAACGCGTGGTTCAATTCGATTCGCATGGGGGAATAGAAGAACTATCCCGCCCGGAGCGGCGGGATACCAGATTTTCTCCGAAAAACTGTTGTTCGACAGGGAATCAGAAAGAGCGTATTTCTGTTCCAATTTGGGGCACTCTCTGTTCGAGAGATTTATGGGATCTGTGTGTTACGTGCCGCTGATCAGCAAAAATTGGGCTATCCGGTAACGCGCATCGGCAAATTGTTCTTTCATCAGTGTTTTAAGAAGCGGTAGATCTTGACGGATAACGGCCGCATAAATTTTTTCATGCTGGGAAGCAACCTTTACAAGATCGCTGTGTATTTTATTAATGTGGGATGTTGAAAACAAATTCCAGAATGTTGTGAGCAGTTGCTGCAGGAGAACATTACCGGTGCTTTCAAACAATGTTCTGTGAAATTTACTGTCCTCGGTTACGAAAGCCTCTCCTCGGGCCGCTTTTTGCTTCATAATATGGACCTGTTCGCCCAGATGGCGTAGCTGCATTGCGTCCACCCTGGATATAGCCTTTTTCAGGGAATTGATTTCCAGTATGCTTCTTATCTCCAGAAAGTCCATTAACAGACCCGGTTTGGCGCGGAGGAGAATCCCCCAGATATCCGCAATTTGTTCGCTTATATCCGGCATTTGAACATAGCGCCCGCTTCCCTGCTGGGAGGTTATTATGCCGCTTGCTTCAAACGGACTTAAGACTTCACGGAGAGCCGTCCGACTTACGCAAAACTCTTTGGCCAATTGCGCTTCGGAAGGAAATTTGGAACCCTTCTGAAGGCATATGGTGATTATGTCCATTGTTTTTTCTTTAAGGCTTCTTTCCACAGGCATTTTTTCGGTTTTAACTGGTTCCATTAGAAATATCTCCAAAATTCAAAAGAGAACTATGGTAAATTTATTGCATATTTACAAAAGATTTTCAATGAACTTTCCTCCTCAAAATAAACACATAGATCGGAATTTGTCTGACAATCCCTGATTAAGCGCAAATTTGGGCTGTTTTTATCCTGGTTTTTCCGTCTGAAATGCAAAATGGAGTCTATTTATATAAATCGAGGACTTCCTTCAGTTCCTGTAATTCTTGGGAGTTCAACGGCTGGAACGGTTTGCGGCATTGTCCGCAGGGAATCCCCTGTAATTCCAGTGCGGCTTTAACCCCTTTAAAGACTCCGATTTTTATAAGTACAGCAATAATCTTGTTAACTTCATCCTGGATTTTCAGGGCATTTTTCATGTCGTGGTTATTAAAGCAGTTCCTGATCTGGATAAATTTTTCAGCCATAAAACACATAGTGCTTCCAATTGCGGCCTTTGCGCCGGCCGCAATTGCGCTGAGAAAAATTTCATCATGGCCTATAAAAAGAATTTTCTTTGGAAACCGGGATATTAATTTCTGTGCCAGAAATAAATCATAGGAGGTATATTTGACTCCAATAATCTTCCGGGATTTAAAAAATGTTACAAAATCTTCTTCTGAAAAATTTACTTTCGACATAGCCGGAACATTATATATAAGCATAGGTACTGATACGGTATTTGAAATATCCACGTAATATTTATAGTATTCATGTATGGTATACTGATAATAGAAAGGCGGAACCGAAGAAATTGCGCTTACCCCCAGCTTGTCCGCATGTTTTGCCAGATCAATGCCCTGTTCTGTTGATAACATTCCAATATTGGCAATAATCTGGACTTTATCGCCTGCCGCTTTCATGGCTATTTCAAGAACGGTTTTTCTTTCTTCGGGGGACAAGAGGAAGGCTTCCGCCGTACTGCCGCCAACGTAAAAACCCGAAACGCCTTTTTCAAGGTTTATATGTATGATCTGTTCCATTGCCTTTGCGTTGATTTTCCCATTGCTGGTGAACGGGGTTATAAGCGCCGGATAGATACCTGAAAATTTCGTCATAATTCACTCCTTGCTACAAGCAGATCATAACAGTTGTATGATAACTTGTCAAATAGAAAATATCATACTATATGTAGTGGTATAATTTTGATATATACGCTATATATAGTATAAAAAAATTTTTTAAGAAATACGTGGAAATATATTGACAAGTTATCAGACAACATATATAATAATACCTAAAGTCATAGTTCAACTTGGAGGGAAGTGATGAATCAAGCGGCCTTTTTCGTAAAACCAGGCAAAATTGGGCCTGCTGAAATGTCAAAATGTGGAGAAAATGAGGATTAAATGAACATGAAGCATAAAATTGCCAAAGTCGATGTCCATCTTGTTTCCTATCCAATAATTAAAAATTTTCAGGATGCCACAAGAAAAGTGGAGACTATTGGATACACAATTGTACGCCTTACTACGGACGACGGAATTGAGGGGTTTGGTGTCACCTATCATGAAGTAGGTGGGGAAGCTACAAAAGAATTGATTTTAAAAAACATGAACCCCAGGCTGATAGGCCGCGATCCTTTTGAAACGGAAGTTATCTGGCAGGATTTCTTTTGTTATTTGAGGGGCATAGGCAGAAAAGGCCTTATGTTCTGCGCTCTCAGTGCGGTTGATATTGCCCTGTGGGATTTAAAGGGAAAGATTTTGAATCAACCCCTGTATAAAATTTTAGGCGGAAGTAATAACAAGATCCCTGTATATGCCAGCGGAGGGTGGACTTCTTATTCCGATGAGGAATTGGTGGTTGAAGTTAAGGAGATGGTTGATAGCGGATACAATCTGGTAAAATTCAAGGTTGGGGTTGACTGTGGGCGGAATATAAACCGCGATGTATTGCGGGTAGAAAAAGTCAGAGATGCCGTTGGTCCTGATATAGGGATTATGCTTGATGCCAATAACTGCTGGGACGCCGCCACGGGAATTCAATTCGCAAATAAAGTAAAACACTGTAATATCATATTTCTGGAAGAGCCGGTATTTGCTGATGATATTCCCGGATTATCAAGATTTAAAAAAGGAACGGATATGCCTCTGGCTACCGGAGAGCACGAATATACCAAATATGGAGTAAGGGATCTTGTATTGTCCGAAGCTGCCGATGTTGTTCAGACGGACTGTACACGGACAGGGGGCATTACGGAATCGCTGAAAATTGCCGCTATCACTCAGGCGTGGAATTTGAAATTCGCCCCTCATGCCATGGAAAATATCCATATTCATCTGGTAAGTGCGTGCTACAATGCCCTGTTTTTGGAAAGGCTGTTGATGTTTGAGGAGATCACTGCGCTTATTTACAGAGATTGTCCAGTTCCAGATAAAGGGTATATGTATATTCCGGATAAACCGGGACTTGGTTTAACGCTTAATATGGATTTTATAAAAGAAAAAGAAGAGTAAAATTAAAGATTACAAGAGGCAGAAAATGAAGACTTTAGAAAAAAACGGAAAAATGTTCAGTTTTAAGAAATTCACCCCTCTATATATAATGATGGTGCCAGGTATATTGTATTTTTTTATTAATAATTATCTTCCGATGTTCGGGACAATGATAGCTTTTAAAGAAATTAATTTCTCAATGGGTTTTATCAAAAGCCCCTGGGTCGGATTTAAAAATTTCAGGTATTTATTCGGTTCAAATAACGCCTTGATTATTACAAGAAACACAATTTTATATAATCTTGCCTTCATTATTTTCAATTTGATATGTGCGGTAACTTTGGCATTATTGTTAAATGAGGTAAAAAATATCCGCTTCAAGAAATTTTTTCAAACAATAGTTTTGGTTCCGTATTTAATTTCCATGGTAATAGTGGGATATTTGGGATATGCGTTCTTAAGCGGTGATGCAGGTATTATAAACAAATCTATTTTTCCTTATTTTGGCATTGAACCGGTCAACTGGTATAGTGAATTAAAATACTGGCCTTTTATCCTTATTTTTATCAATGTATGGAAGAATGCGGGTTATTTTTGCATTATTTATTATGCGGCCCTGCTGGGTTTGGACCCCAATATATATGAAGCGGCCACGATTGACGGGGCGAATAAAACGCAGCAGACATTCGGAATCACCATTCCGCTGATTAAACCTATAATAATAACCATGGTTATTCTGCAGATAGGTAAAATGTTTTATTCTGATTTCGGCCTGTTTTACCAGGTTCCGATGAATTCGGGGGTCTTGCTTCCCGTAACTAATGTTATTGATACGTATGTATACCGGGGACTCATGCAGATGGGAGATGTCGGCATGTCTTCCGCGGCGGGATTTTACCAATCTATTGTAGGATTTTTTCTGGTTCTTTTAAGCAATCTGTATATACGCAAAATAAGTCCGGAAAATTCAATATTTTAGCGGGGGATTTGAAATGTACAAAGATGAAAGAAAAAATCAGGTTTTTCTCTATATAATCTTTATTATTATCTGCATAGCCTCATTGCTGCCGTTCTTTCTTCTCGTAATTACATCATTTTCCGATGAAGAGACTGTTATAAGGCAGGGATATTCTTTTATACCGAAAAAATTCAGTTTAAGAGCCTATCAATATCTATACAAAGAATTAAACAGAATTATCAGATCCTATTGTATATCCATAATAACAACCGCCACGGGAACGTCTCTGGGTTTATTTGTGCTCTCTTTAACGGCCTATCCGTTGTCAAGAACGGAACTTCCGGGAAGAAAATATTTGTCTTTTTATATTTTGTTTACACTATTGTTTAACAGCGGGCTTGTGCCGACCTATCTTATTTATACCAATATATTCCATCTGAAAAACACAATTTGGGGATTGATAATTCCCTGGCTGTTTCTGAATGGTTTTAACGTGTTAATTGCCAGAACTTTTTTCCAGAGCCAAATTCCATCTTCTCTAATTGAAGCGGCGGTAATTGACGGCGCCGGTGAATTTGCCATCTATCTTAAAATTATTCTCCCATTATCCGTACCGGTTCTGTCAACAATGGGATTAATTTATTTAATTTCTTACTGGAATGACTGGTATAATGGCTTGATATTTATTACCAATCCGCAGTATTACAGCCTTCAGAATCTGCTTAACAGAATATTATTAAACGTCCAGTTTCTACAGGCCAATCCGAATGTTCCCCAGGCGGCGGCGGAAAGTCTGGTGAATAACATTCCATTGCAGACAGTACGGATGGCGCTGGCGGCCTTGGGGGCAATGCCATTGCTTTTGATTTATCCATTTTTCCAGAATTATCTGGTTAAAGGACTGACTGTGGGGGCGTTAAAGGGGTAATTGTTTTTTGTAATTAAAGCCTTGGCTTTAATATATTGCGTGGAAGGAGACTTGTATGAAAAAGACCGGGTTGTGTGTTGTATTGTCTTTGGCAGTTTTGTTTATACTGGCATGGGCAGGGTGTAAACAGGAGCAGATCGGGGCGCCCGTTGAATTGAAAGTGGCGACTATCACCATAGGCGGTGATTTTTCAGATTTTTCAAGAATTCAGGGCAAGGTAAACGAAATAGTTAAAAAGAAAATTAACGCGACTGTGAATTATCAGCTTATAAGTGAAACAAACTATGCCGAGCAGATATTGCTGATGGTATCCAGCGGCGAACAGCTTGATCTTATGATATCCGCCGATTGGTTAAGATATTTTGATCAAATTAGAACCGGACAGTTAATGGATATGGAGCCTTATTTAAAATATTGCCCCGGTGCGGTTGAGGCGGTTGGCATGGATAGAATAGATTCCGTCAGATTTGATAATAAAATTTACGGAATCCCCACAACCAGGGATCTTGCACAAAATAGCGGGTACGCTGTCTTAAAGGATATAGCCGTAAAATACGGACTGGATAAGGCAAATATAAAGAACCTTGAAGATTTAACGCCTTATTTTGAGAAAATAGTACAGGGGGAAAGGCTGCCCTGTTGGTCCTATGATACTCCTGGTTCGCCAAGTTTGGGTATTTATTATGACGCATTGTGCGATGACTTGGGCGATAGGAACGGCGTACTGATGGGAATGAAAGGAAGAAAAGTGGAAAATCTTTATGCAACCCAGGAGTATAAAAAAACCGCCGAAATAGTTTATGAATGGAATAGAATGGGAGCTATTCCAAAAGATCTTTCTACTTTGACATTCCGGCCCGAATCAATGGTAAAATCGGGCGCCCTTTTGGGTTATGAGGCAAAATTAAAGCCGGGATACGCCGAAAAGACATTTATCAATATTGGAAAAGAAATGTTGATTATTGAACTGTCCGAGCCAAGGGCCAGGACTGGAAATATTGTGGTTATGAATTACAGCCTGCCGATTATATGCAAACATCCGGAAAAAGCGGCTGAATACTTGAATTTACTTTACAGCGATCCTGACGTAGTAAATCTGGTTACTTATGGCGAAGAAGGGATAGATTATGTGCTTGACAGTGAAGGCATTGCACAATTTCCTCCGGGTGTTACTCCGGATAATGCAAAATACAATCCAGGATGGGGATGGCTGGTCGGTAATCAATATCTTTCGCATCCTTTTGCGCCGGATACAAAAGACATATGGAGCCGTTTAAAGGCATTTAATGATGAAGCGGTAGAATCAGACGCCTTCGGTTTTATGTGGAATCCTGGTCCCGTTTCGGCTGAAATTGTCGCTGTCGAAAATGTAAAACGCCAGTACATAAACGCTATTGGGAACGGAGAGGTTGATCCTAATGATATAATTCCTAAATTTTTAAGAGATCTTGAAAATGCGGGAATGAATAAAATAATAGACGAAAAACAAAAACAGCTTGATGCGTGGTTTGCGGCCAAAAAAATATAAATATTGAGCCGGTTACAAAATTGGTTATTTTGTAACCGGCTTTTGCGGTTTTTCGCCCTTCGGGCTGCAAAACCGCAGTTTTCACAGGTTGCAATTCCAGAATCTGACTGTACGGAGGCGGCATAATGGCTCTGAAAGAAATCAGTTTCTCTTCATATAATCAACGGGATACGGTGAAAGGCTGGGCTTATTCCCCTCTTCGAAAAGCCAGGGCTGTAGTTCAGATTGTTCACGGCCTGGGAGAGCACTCGCGGCGTTATCTGCACATGATCCTAAAAATGAATGAAGCGGGTTTTGCGGTATACGCCGATGACCATACGGGCCACGGCAAGACCGCCATGGATTCCGGCATTTGGGGAGATTATGGCGACCGTGGTTTTATGACGACCATAGAGGATGAAAAAACGCTGTATGAAATATCCGCGAAAGATTACCCATCCCTTCCCCATATCATGTTCGGCCACAGTTGGGGATCCATGATTGCCCGTGGTTTCGCTGCCAGCTACGGAAGTCTCTTAAAAGGTATGGTTGTTTGTGGTACCTGCGGCAGGGAAACCGCGGCGGCGTTTTTAAAAGAACTCAAAGCCCTTGTTGACGCGGGCAAAGGTGAAGAACGGGAGCCGGATTATCCGAAAATAATGACCGCCAGATGGAGTGACCGTTACGAAGACACTCATGGTTTCAATGATTATGCATCTTCGGACCCCGATATTGTTGCGGAAGGCCGCCTGGATCCTTTTAACAACCATTACTCCGCACCGACGATCCGGGCCACTTACGACCTTGCCTGTTTGGCGGAGTACATCACTGGCCTTCCGTGGGCGGAGAAGGTTCCGAAAACTCTGAAGGTCTACAATATAGCCGGAGATCAAGACCCCAACGGGAGCTATGGTGAAGGTGTTTACGCTGTCAGTAACTGGCTTGCTCAGACCGGACACAAGGTAACAACAAAACTTTACTCGGGTCATCGTCACTCGTTTTTCGATGACCGGGACATTCGGGAGGAAGTGATAGACGGGATCATTGATTTTATTAACAGTTTGTGTGAATGAAATATTATATTCAAAAAATATCCGGGATAAACATTATCCCGGTGTGCTTGTCTGCGTACTTAATGCCCCCAAGGGCTTTTGCCTTGTCTTCCTACCTTTCGGCATTGCCGCAAGTAATTGTTTAAAACTTGCTTTTCCCCTCTCGTTTTCTGAGTTTATCCCATAGGAAGTTCTGCCAGGTTTTTCGGAGACTCCCTAAAGCGGCCCTGATTGGTCACACGTTAATCAGCGCTGCCCTAATTTTCCATGGCAATTGCCGCGTCTATTTTTGACCTGAATTCCTTTTCGTTTATTTCATTTCTGATGTAATCGGTGATGAGGAGCCGCACCACCGGGGGAAAACTTTCCCAGTACCGCTTGGGCCACGCGCCCAGTTCGCCTCGGAGTTCCTTTTCTTCCGTTTTGTTCATGGTTCCCCGCGAGAACGAAACAAACTGATCTATCATTGATGAAAGCGCCGCGGGCGGCAGGGAAAGGCCGGTATCCGTTGTTACGCCGTCCCCGGCCCTGACGCCGGGAATCCAGCCGGCGACAAGTTCATCGATCTGCTCATCGGCAAGTTCCGGGGCTTCCTGCCTCAGTATTCGCACCGCCATGGAACGCACCGTTTCCCGCAGTCCTTCGATGCTGGCCCCGATGTTGATCTGTCCCGATATTTCGCGGGCCATCCGTTTGGGATCGGGAACGGCGAGGGAAGCGCCGAAAAGGGCAAGCTGCCGGCGGCGGCGCACTACCGCTTCGGCCACCGCGTCTATGGCGCCTTCGTCACAGCGGTTAAGAATGTAATCGAGTGTTTTTACGAGTTCCCTGTCCACAGGCGCTCCCTACAGACCCGACATGAATTCAAACGTGATGTCGCCGGCGTCGGGAAGCTCCTCGTGGGTAAAATCGTGGTAAAGAAGAACCTGTTTTTTCGAGGTTATTTTATTGTACATGGCGAACTGGCTTGAAGGCGGGCAAATTTCGTCCATGAGACCGGTGAACATCAATACCTCGGCGCCGACTCTTGGGGCAAGGAACTGCAGGTCAACATAACCGAGTTTTGTAAAGATTTCGTTCTCCCGTTCATGCCGGGGATCAAAACGGCGAAAGTATTCTTTGAGTTCCGAATAGGCTTCTTCGGCAAGGTCCATTTCCCATACCCGCTTGTAATCGCAGAGGAAGGGGTACTGCGGAGCGGCCCTCTTTATCGAGGAAGTGAGCGCGGCGCAGGCGATGGTAAGGGCGCCCCCCTGTGAACCTCCAAAACAGCCCAGTCTGCTTCCGTCAATTTCCTCAAAACCCGAAACCACCCGGACTATCGCGGCGGTGTCAAGAAAGATGTGGCGGAAAAGAAGGTTGCCGGCATCGTCGTCAAGCCCTCTTATGATGTGTCCATGGAGGGTGTTTCCCTTTACTGCCCCGGCATCTTCGCTCCGGCCCCCCTGGCCCCGGCAGTCCATGGCGGCTATGGCCATGCCCGCGGCGGCGTATGGCAGGAGCTTTACCCAGTCTCCCGCGTTCATCGAATAGCCGTGAAACTGGAACACCGCCGGAATTGTGCCGGTAATTTTTTTCGGCCTTGCGTATTTTGCGTGAATGCGGGCGCCCCGCACCCCGGTAAACCACAGGTCAAAACAGTCGGCGAAAGGACATTCAAAACCGGCAGGGATCAGCTCTGGCGCGGGGTCCTGCGCGTCAAGTTCCGCCAGTGCCCGCGTCCAATAGGCGTCGTAATCGGCGGGCCGGGGATTGCTTCCCTGCCATTTTTCCAGTTCGCAAACCGGCATGTCTATCTGCATGGCCTATTCCTTGTTTAAAAATTGTATGCATAGAAGTATAGCGGAAAGCGGAAAATTGTCCAATCCCGTTTGACCATTTTTCGAATTTGGAATTGCTTCGCACGGCCGAATTAAACCAGGCGGCGTCTTACTTGCCCAGGCAGAATTTGCTGAACATCTTTTCCAGAATGCCGGCGGAAGACACTTCGCCGGTTATTTCCCCAAGGGCGTTCGCCGATTCACGGAGGAAGGGTGCGATAATATCCAGGGGTTCGTCCCTGTCCGCGAGGCTCAGCGCTTCGGCAAGCAGGGCGGCCGCCTGGTCCACAAGTTCCTTCTGCCGTTCCGTTCCCGGCGCCGCGCCCGTCTTTTCGCCGGGACCGTGTGACGCGCGCGGGTCTGCCGCCGTTTTTTCGAGGAGGGCGGCGGCGGCGGCGCAGAGTTCCGGTATGCCCGATCCTGTCATGGCGCTTACCGGAAAAAAACCGGGAGGGGGCGCGGAACAGGAGGGAAGGTCGGCCTTGTTCCAGATGAAAAGGCGGGGACTTTCGCCCCCGAACAGGAAGTCAGGTTCATGTTCGTATTTTTCCGTTCCGTCCATGACACAGAGAACAAGATCCGCCTGTGCCATAAGGGCGCGGCTCCTGTCCATGCCGGTATTTTCCACGGGGTCAGGGGAAAGCCCGGCCCGAAGGCCCGCGGTATCGGCAAGGCGCACGGGAATGCCCTCAACGGAAATCCACGCCTCTATGAAATCACGCGTGGTACCCGGCGCTTCGGCGACTATGGACCGGTCCTCTCCTATGAGCCGGTTGAAGAGGCTTGATTTTCCCGCGTTGGGTTTTCCGGCGATGACGGCAAGGGCCCCGTCCTGGTACAGGCGTTCCCTTTTAAAAGACGCGGAAAGGGCCCCAAGACGGGCCAGAACTTCTTCGGCAAGGGCCCGTCCGGGCATTCCGGCGGGAGCTTCCTCGCCGCCGGGGATAAATTCATCTTCGGAATAATCGAGATAAATTTCGGTTTCCGCGAGGATTTCGACGAGCTTGTCCCTCATGGCCCGGATCTCCGTTTCCAGCGCCCCCGAAAGGCGGAGCGCGGCTCCCTGGAGGCCCGCGCCGGTTTTTGCCGAAACTATTTCCATTACCGATTCAGCCCTGGTAAGATCGAGCTTGCCGTTCATGAACGCCCTGAACGTAAATTCGCCGGGCAGGGCGTCCCTGAAGCCCGCCTTGCGGAGGATTTTCATTACCCCGCGCGCCGCGGCGATGCCTCCGTGGCAGGAAATATCCATGCCTTCTTCGCCCGTGTAACTTTTGGGCTGCCGGTAGACCGAAATGAGAACCTCGTCGATTTTTTCCCCGTCGTGCCGTATCCATCCGTGCACGACGGAATGACCCGCCGCCGTTTTGAGTTTTTCCGGCCGGGAAAAAAAAGGGGCGGCCAGTTCCACAGCCCCGCTGCCGGAGCAGCGTATGACCGCGAGCGCGCTTTCCGCAAGCGGCGTCGCGAACGCGGCGACGGGTCCGCCGTCGCCGTATGTCCGGGTTTCGGACGGGCCTCCGTTCACGCCGCTTTTCCTTCTTTGCTCTTCCCGTCGGCCAGTTTGAGCAGCACAAATATCCAGGGAGCGCCGCCGTAGATCCACAGCGCCGATACGGCAAACTGGATAAAAATTCCAAAGCGGTTAAAGCCGGGACCCAACACGATCTTCATTTTTTGAAGGAGGATGAAGAACAGCGCCGTTCCCGCGGCGCCGATAACAATACGGCCCGCGGCGGCCAGGAATTTGGCCGCGCCCGTGCGGCCGGCAAAGCTGGAGTGAAAGCCGGTGTAACAGGCGCTAAGGGCGTAACCCACCCCCATGCCCAGAACAATGCCTCCCGGCGAGACGAGCGCCTCAACGCCGCCCTGCATTGTTTTCGAGACTGCCGGATTGTAAAGGATCATGATGAAGGCCGCCGCCGCGGAAACGATGATCTGTGCGCGAAGTCCGCCCCGCACAAGGAGCCTTTCGATGGCGTCTCCCCACAGAAAATACACGGCAAGCACAAGGGAGCCGGCAATCCAGCCGCCCAGAATGTCGGTGGGGAAGTGGACGCCGAGGTACACGCGGGAAAAACTGATGAGCAGTACAACGAGGGCCGCCGCGGCATAAGCCCATTTTTTTCCTACCCATGAAGCCATGATGATCCATATAACCAGGGTTGCCTGGGCATGGCCCGAAGGAAAGCCGTTGAGACCTTCGGGTATGAATGCCAGACGGGGATCGTAGCCTTCCCAAAAGGGCCGGGGCTGGTTAAATAAAAATTTCAGCGTTATGTTAAGCCATGCGGAAACCATGACCGCAACGCCAAGCCGTACCCCCTTCTTCTCATCGACATACCAGAAAACCAGCGGAAGCAGCGTGAACCAGAACCATGTGGAGCCGAACCAGGTGACAATGTTCATGACGACGGTAAGCGGCGGGGAAGCCGCGTTTTGTACGGCCCTGATACAATCAAGGCCCCATTGCAACATATTTTCCATGATTAAAGTATAGGATCACCCCGGCCGTCAAACAAGGCCGCTGAACAAACTGCCACAGGGAAGGGTAACGCCGATTAGCCACAAGTCAATCAGCGTTACCCTAAAAGCCGTTGAAAAGATCCGCCTTGATCCGGTTCACCGCCGCCGCCTGTTCCCGCGCAGGCTTGACGGTTGTCGTAATTTTTTTCATGATATCCGACAATTTTTCCTGAAGAAAGGACTTCGGGATGGTGACCGGAATAAAGAAATAGTGACGTTCCCGGACCACGCCGTCTTCCTCGTTGAAGCGCTGCTGTGTCCTGTAAACCGAACCGGCGGAGGCCTCCTCGAACGTGGAGTTTGAGACGGCCTTTGCGAAGCGTTCGAAAAATTCACCGTATTCATCATCGGGGTACAGGGTCCGGCCGGTCATGCGTTCCTCAACACGGGAAGCGACAAGGCGGGGCGTGTCGCGGACGGCCGAAAATTCAGAGGCCCAGAGGCGGAGAATTTCGGGATTGCCGCCCTCGTTGGCCGCGACAAAAACATACATGCCCGCAAATTCGGGCAGAGCTTCCACCGCCCGGCATCCTCCTTCCTGGTACAGCCTGAACCAGCGGGGTATGGTTTCCCCCCGTTCCCCCTCCTCATAACTGGTGACAGGATACGCCGCAGTTTCGGCGGGAAGCGCCTCGTTTCCAGGCGGGATCAAACGCGGCTGCCGGGGGACGCTCCAGCAGCCCGAGAAAAAAAGGGAAAGCGCGAAAAAAAACGGCAGGAAATCAGAACGGTCCAAGATTTTCAAAGGGGGCTTCAACCGGCTGAATGACGGAGACGGCAAATTCATCGATAATCGCGCCCTTGTCCGTAATCCCCTGTTCCGGGAAAAGTCCTGACCCGGCGGAAACGGCCGGAAGTAATTCCCCGGACCTGTCTCCGGCGGAGCTTTCCTCCGTTTTTCCCGGCGCGGGGCCTCCAAGCCAGAAACTTTTCTTCAGTTTCACGGTTTCCCTCACCGTTCCGGCGAGAGAAAGGGTTTCCGGGGGAAAAATGTCCGTTTCCAGAACAAGGCCGGCGGTAAAGTTTTTTGAATCAACGGTAAAATCAATAACCGCGTTTATAAAACCGCCGTACCGGAAAAGCGGGACGGTAAGAGTTTTGGAAGACTGTGAAGTCCGTACAAGGAAATGAAGGCTTTCCCGGTCGCAGAAAAGGGTCATTTCCGGCGCCTCGGAAGAATCTTCAAGGGCACATACCGTGTTCAGAATTGTCCCTTCGGCGACGGGCCTGAAACGGATCATCAGCCGGCCGGCGGCCTGTTCCGCCTCAACGGACAGGGCAGGGTCCTCCAGAAAATAGGCGTCGCCGGGACCGACCGAAAGCCCGTAGATGCCTTCCGCCGGAAACCACCTTGGCGCCAGGCCCGTTTTGGGGACCAGCGCCTTTCCCGTCGCGGTCGGCGCCTTGGCGTCGCTGAGGTCGCCGCTGAATTGATACCAGTGGGCAAGGGACGCTTCTTCCCTGCGGAAGACGTTTCCGTCCTTTGCCTTTGCCGAGATCATCAGGGAAATTTCCCGTGAATAACCGCGGAGTTCCGGTTCGGGCACAAAGGGGAAAATTTCCGCCCGTATGGTGTCAAAGCCGGTCTGATCCCCCGCCTTCCACAGAACGCGCCCGGCGCCTTCCGAAATTTTTCCTTCACCCAGACGTTTCCTTCCATTGTGCCATATAATGTAGGGATCAATGTCTTCGGCACAAGCGGCCCCCGTTTCAAGCAGAACGGACGCGCCGGGAGGTATCAGCCGGGAATCGGAACTGTAGGGAAGGTAGACCCGGATGTCTTCGGGCCTGAAATCAATGTCCCCCACATAATAGAAGGGCTTTTCGGCCCGGTAGAGGGTTTCTTTTTCGCCAAGAACCTGAAAAATCAGGGTATAATTGCCGATTGCAAGATCTTCCGGCAGGGGAAAGGCGGGAAATTCATCGTCAAGCCGGCCGACATACACCGTTTCGACGCCCTCTTCCCTCTCGGCGCTGAAACTTCGAAGGACATATCTTACCGGCACGCCGATTTTCCCCATTTTGTCTTCAACGTGAACTTCAAGGCCCTGGACATCGGGATCGTTAATGACGGAACTGACAAAGAAGGGGTAGATTACGGTGTCTTTTCCGATGATTGAATTTTCATCCAGGGTGTTTTTTTCCCCGCCCGTATCCAGACCGGCCGTTTCCATCTTGCTGACAAAGGCGCTGATCCGGTAGCTTCCGGTGGAGGGCAGTACTGTTCCCAGCTCGCCACAGGCGGGAAGGAACAAAAGAATGCCTGAAACTATCAGGGAAAGGGCTCCCATACGCCTGTACATAATCACCTTTGAGCCGGTTCCAAAATCTGATATTCCGGAACCGCCCCCTTTTATAATACCATATTTTGTTAACGAAATCTATACATTTATATATCGCCGGAATATGATGATGACATGAGAGCTCTCCGCGCCCTTATACATCTTGAGAAATTCCGCCGCAATATCCGCGCTGTTTTGACCCTGACGGGCCGCCAGGTCTGCGCGCCGGTCAAGGCCGGCGCTTATGGCCATGGAGCGCCGGAAATGGCCCGCGCCGCGCTTGAGGCGGGCGCTTCCCATCTCGCGGTGGCTCTGGTTTCCGAAGGGGCGGAGCTGCGGGATGCGGGCCTGGACGCGCCCATTCTGCTTCTTTCCCAGTCCCTTCCCTGTGAAATACCGGATATTATCCGTTACCGGCTCTGTCCCCTGGTTTCCGACCGGGATTTTGCCCTTGAACTGGCCCGCGCCGCGGAAACCGCCTCGGTCCGCCTGCCGGTTCACCTTAAAATCGACACCGGCATGGGTCGTCTGGGCTGTTCCCCGGAAGACGCGCCCGGCCTGGCCGTCCGCATCGCGGGACTTTCTTCCCTCGAATTGGCCGGAACCGCCACTCACTTTGCCGTTTCCGATTCGACCGGGGAAAAGGACAGGGCCTATACGGGGGAACAGCTTGCCCGTTTTTCCGGGGCTCTTGCCGCCATGAGGGAGGCCGGCGTGGACCCCGGCATTGTTCACGCGGCCAATTCCGGCGGGGTAACGCTGCATCCTGAATCCTGGTTCGACATGGTAAGGCCGGGTATCTTTCTCTACGGCTACGACTTGACCGGAACGGCGGGGGAGGGGAGCGTCCCGGTCCCCGAACCGGTGATGGAGCTTCGTTCCCGCATTGTGTTTATCAGAAAACTGGAAAAAGGCGAAAGCGTTTCCTACGGCAGAACATGGTTTGCCCCGAGGGACACGGTAATAGCCGTCATTCCCGCCGGTTACGCGGACGGAATTCCCCGGCTTCTGGGCGGAAAGGGCTGGGAGGTGAGCATACGCGGCCGGTCGTACCCCCTTGTGGGCCAGATCTGCATGGATCAATGTATGGTGGATGTGGGCCCCGGCGCCGATATTCCCCGCTGGGAAGAAGTCTCGGTCTTTGGGGGAGACGCCCCCGGTGCGGGGGAACTCGCGGCCAGGGTGGGAACCATTCCCTATGAGATTACCTGCCATATTTCGGGCAGGGTTCCCCGTGTGTATGTTGAGTGAACCGCTTTGTTCATTGTGAACCTTGCCGTTTTTGCTGTATAATCGGTTTCCATGAAAAGCGACATCGAAATAGCCCGGGAAGCGCCGCTGCAAAAGATACGCGGCGTCGCCTCTTCCATGGGAATACCGTCCGAATACCTTGAAGAATACGGCCCGTACAAGGCCAAGATCGATTACCGCCTGCTGAAGGATGGCGTGCTCCCCCCCTCACGGGCCAGGTACATCAATGTAACGGCTATTACCCCTACGCCGCTTGGCGAGGGAAAGACCACGACCACCGTGGGGCTTGTGGAAGGCTTTGGCCGTATCGGGAAAAAGGCCGTAGCGGCGCTGCGCCAGCCTTCCATGGGACCCACGTTCGGCATCAAGGGCGGCGCCGCGGGGGGCGGCTACAGCCAGGTTGTTCCCATGGAGGATTTTAACCTTCACCTTACCGGCGACATTCACGCGGTAAGCGCCGCCCACAACCTGCTTGCCGCGGCGGTGGACGCCCGTATCTACCATGAGTCGCGGTGGTCCGCCTCCTACCTTGAAAAGCTGGGCCTTAAACGGCTTGACGCGGATCCTTCCTCGGTGAACATTGGCCGCGTGCTTGACATGAACGACCGGAGCCTCAGGCACATTGTTACCGGGCTTGGCGGCAAATCCGACGGGCCGCTGCGCGAATCCCGCTTTGACATAGCCGTCGCGAGCGAAGTGATGGCCGTCCTCGCGCTCGCCAGGGATCTGGGGGATCTCCGCCGCCGTATGGACCGCATCATTCCCGCGAGGGACAGACGGGGGAATTTTCTTTCCGCCGGGGATTTCGGCGCGGCCGGCGCCATGACGGTCCTCCTCAAGGACGCGCTGAAACCCAATCTGCTGCAGACGCTTGAAGGGCAGGGGGCCTTTGTTCACGCCGGTCCCTTCGCCAACATTGCCCACGGAAATTCCTCCGTCATGGCCGATCTGCTTGCCGTTCATTTTGCCGACTATGTGGTTACCGAAAGCGGCTTCGGTTCCGACATGGGCATGGAAAAATTTTTCGACATCAAGTGCCGCGTCTCGGATCTGAGGGCCCAGGCGGCGGTACTGGTGGTGACTGTCCGGGCCCTTAAATCGCACGGGAACGGCCCCGCGGTAATTCCCGGCAAGGAGCTTCCCCAGGTTTACCGCGAGGAGAACCTGGAACTGTTGAAAGCCGGAATTGCCAATCTCAGGGCGCACCTTAAGATCATCCGCCGTTTCGGAATTCCCGCGGTGGTCGCGATCAACGCGTTTCCCCCGGATACGGAGGCCGAATGGGAGCTTGTCAGAAACGAGGCTGTCAGGGCGGGCGCGGCGGACGCGGTAGTGTGCCGCCACTGGGCGGCAGGCGGCGGCGGCGCGGAGGATCTTGCCAGGGCGGTGGACGCGGCGGCAGGCGGAGGCCCCGGCGCGGACGGTACGGCTTCCCCTCAGCGTCTCTATTCCGACAGGACGCCGCTTGCCGAAAAAATAGAGGCTGTCGCCTGCGGGATCTACGGGGCCCGCGGCGTTGATTACGGCGGTGGAGTGCGGAAAGAGCTTGAGCATCTTGAGGATCTGGGATACGGAACGCTTCCCGTCTGCATCGCCAAAACCCAGTATTCACTTTCCCATGATCCCGCCCTTAAAGGGGCGCCTGAAGGCTGGCGCCTTCCCGTGCGGGAGGTGCGGCTTTTCGCGGGCGCTGGTTTTGTCACGCCGCTCTGCGGGGAGATCAGCACCATGCCGGGCCTGCCCTCGCGGCCCGCCTTCATGGATATAGACATCGGCGAAGACGGCGTGACGCGGGGCCTTTTTTAGGGTAACGCTGTTTGGCTTGCCCTGAGGGGCGCGCGGGGTTTTTTGAAATCCCGCGATGTGGTATAATCAGAGCATTTCCCAAAACTCGGTTAGTTTTGGGAAATGCTTTTGGAGAAAATTGCCAATTCTTTATGGGTTAAGCATTTGCGACTTATGCAATTTTCTCCGGGGTAAGAAGCTTTCCCAAAAACTGAAGTTTTGGGAAAGCCTCATCATACTGGAATTAACAATCCGGAGGTTTGTTCATGGCTCGTTTGGTGAAAGATCAGGTTGAAAGGGCGCTTTCCGGCGAAGAGGAAGATGAGGACGAGGACGAGGAGGAAAAGGAACCGGGGCGGGCCGGATCCGACCCGCTTGTCCAGAGAATGCTCAAGACGCGGACCATACTGCTCTGCGGAGAGATAAAAAAGGATCTCGCCGAAAGGACCATAAGGCAGCTGCTCCTGCTTGAAAATATGGGGGATGATCCCATCAGGATTTTTATTGATTCTCCCGGTGGAGACGCCGACGCGGGTTACGCGATCTTCGACATGATACGTTTTGTAAAGCCGCCTGTCTTTACCATAGGCATGGGCCTTGTGGCAAGCGCCGCGGCTATCATACAGCTTGCAAGTCCCGCGGAAAGGCGGCTGGGCCTTCCCAACAGCCATTACCTTATCCATCAGCCCCTTTCGGGCATACGCGGGGTGGCGACCGACATAGAAATACACGCCAGGGAAATCGACAAGCTGCGGGAAAAGATCAACCGCCTCATCTCCGGGGAAACGGGCGTTCCTCTTGAACAGGTTGAAAAGGATACCGACCGGGACTACTGGATGAACGCCGAGGAAGCGGCGGCCTACGGCCTTATATCCAGAATCACAAGCAGGCGGGACGAACTGTAGGGGCGGTCCCCATTCGGACGGCGGATGTGACAGAGGATTGGGCATGATAGAACTGGCGGTTTTTCTGGGGAACCCCGGCCGTGAATACGAGCGGAACCGGCACAACGCGGGGCGGCTTCTGGCCAGGCGTCTTCCCTTTTACGCTTCCCTTGTGTGGCGGAAAAAATACCGGGGGCTGTACGCCGCCGGGGACGCGTCCCTGTTTGCCGGGGACAGGTCCGTGCCCGGCGCGGATCGCCGCGTTCATTTTCTTATGCCTGAAACCTACATGAACCTGTCCGGGGAATCGGCCGCGGAGGCCGCCTCTTTTTTCAGGATAAAGGCCGAAGACGTGATTGTCGTTCATGACGAACTTGAACTGCCACTGGGTACGGCGGCCTTCAAATTCGCGGGCGGCCTTGGGGGACACAACGGACTGCGTTCCATGAAGGCCGCCCTGGACACGGCCGGTTTCTGGCGGCTCCGCATAGGCATAGGGCGGCCCGGCCACGACGACATTTCAGGCTGGGTGCTTTCGGATTTCAGCGCCGCCGAAGGGGAAACGCTGGAGCCGGTTCTTGCCGCTTCCGCGCGGGCGCTTGCGGAGGCTTTGTCCCTGGGCCCCGAATCGCTGCTTCCCGAATGGAACAGGAAGAAGATTGCCGGGGTTTTCCCGGAACCCTGATTCGCGGGCGGAAAGGCGGCCCCGCTTGTACGCGGAAAAATTGAACACAAAAGGAAATCAAACATGGAACACAGAGACCCTCAGGCTGTGAGCGGCGGTAACGGCGCGGACGCGGCGTTTGAAAAGCTCCGCGGGATCATCGCCCGCCTCCGCGCCCCCGGCGGATGTCCCTGGGACAGGGAGCAGAGTCCCGAAAGCCTCCGGGGCGATCTTGTCGAGGAAACCTATGAATGTGTGGAAGCCATAGACGGAAAGGAGCCGGGCCACATCATGGAGGAGCTGGGGGATCTTTTTCTTCTTGTAACCATGCTTTCCTATATGCACGAACAGGAGGGTGTCTTTACCGTCGCGGATGTCCTTGAAGGCGTTTCGGCGAAACTTGTGCGGAGGCACCCCCATGTGTTTGGCAGTGTCAAGGCAAAGGACAGCGCGGAGGTTCTTGACAACTGGGCCCGCATCAAGGTGGAGCAGGAGGGAAGAAAGCCGAAGGATTCCGTTCTGGACGAAGTGTCCCGCGGCCTTCCGCCCCTGGACCGCGCCGCAAAACTCCAGAAGAAGGCCGCCCGCGCGGGTTTTGACTGGCCCTGTTTCGCAGGCGTCGCGGACAAGATGGAAGAGGAGCTTGGGGAAGTACGCGAAGCCGCGGCGGCTCTTTCGGGATCGGGGAAGGCGGACGGGGGTTCCGCCGGAGCGCGGCCGTCTTCGCCGTCCGGGCGCCTTGAAGGCGAACTGGGAGATCTGCTTTTTTCAGCCGTCAACATCTGCCGCTTTCTTGGCGTGGATCCTTCGGTGGCCCTTCAGCGGACAAACGTCAAATTTGAAAAACGCTTCAAGCATGTGGAAAAACGGATGAAGGAAACAGGCGCCCTGATGAGCCGGGAAAACCTTGCCGTCATGGACACGTTTTGGGAGGAAGCGAAAAGGGACGCTCCCTGAAACAGACAGGCCGGGGTAACGCTGATTGGCCGCACGTTAACGGCGTTAGCCAAGGTACGTGCGCAGCTTTGTCAGCACTTCGTTAAAATCAAGCGGCTTTCCCATGTGATCATTCATGCCGGCCTCGATACACTTTTCAATATCTTCGCGGAACACATTGGCGGTCATCGCGATTATCGGTATGTGTTTTTCGGCCTCCCTTCCGTTCTGTCCCGAATGCCGTTCCGATTCCAGCGCGCGGATACGCCGGGTGGTTTCGTACCCGTCCATTTCGGGCATCTGCACGTCCATGAAGATCATGTCGTATTTTTCGGGCGCCCTGCTGAAGGCATCGAGGGCCTGGACGCCGTTTTCCGCGCAGTCTATTTTCAGCCCGGTCGGTTCCAGAAGGGCAAGCACAATTTCACGGTTTATTTCCACATCCTCGGCAAGCAATATGCGGTAGTTTTCAAAATTGTCGGCCGGTTTTCCGTCTTCCGCCTCGCGCGCCGTATCCGTTCCAAGGTATTCGTTGACAAGATCCTCTATGGCGGAAGGGAAGATGGGTTTGGAAAGAAATTTGTCCACCCCGGCGTCTCTGGCTTCCTCCTCGACCGCGCTCCACTCCGCCGCGGAGATCATGATGACAATGGAATTGTCCGGGTTTTGTCTGCGTATCTTCCGGGTAAGTTCCACGCCGTTCATGCCGGGCATTTTCCAGTCCACAAAATAGAGGTTGTAAGGCCCGTTTTGTTCGATGGCGGCGAGCGCCTCCTCGCCGCCGGAAGCGGTGTCACAGAAAACGCCGAACCGTTCGGCGATCTCCGTAAAATATTCACATATATCAGGCGCGTCGTCGACGGCCAGTATTCGCATGTCCCCCCGTTTGACGCCGGGGAGAGGGAGGCCGCGCTTTTTTTCCCGTCCGCGTTCAACCTGTACCGTAAAGGCAAATGTGGAACCCCTGCCCGGTTCCGAGTCTATCCATATATTCCCGCCCATCATTTCCACGATACGTTTCGATATGGCAAGGCCAAGGCCCGTTCCCCCGAATTTGCGGGACGTGCTGCTTTCCGCCTGCTGAAAGGAAGTAAAGAGATGCGCCTGCTGTTCCCTGCTTATGCCTATGCCCGAATCCGTCACTTCAACGCGGAGGGTGCAGACGCCGTCTTTTTCCCTTACAAGATGCGTGTCAAGGCTGATACGGCCGTACTCCGGCGTAAATTTTACCGCGTTGCTCAGGAGGTTTGTAATTACCTGCGCCAGCCTTTGATCGTCGCCTGAAAGAACGCGGGGAATAGTCCTGTCTATGTGTACGGAAAAATTCTGGTGTTTTTCGTCCACCCTGAAATTGATTACGTTGACTGTCCGCTGGAGCATTTTTTCAAATTCGAAATCCACCGGGGAAAGTTCGAATTTGTTTGCCTCGATTTTTGACATGTCAAGTATGTCATTGATGATTCCCAGAAGGTGATTTGACGCCTCTTCGATTTTCGAGAGGCAGTAGTTTTTTCTCTCTTCGCCGGATGAAGACTGCCCTATGGATGTCATGCCGATGATTGCGTTCATGGGGGTGCGGATCTCGTGACTCATGTTGGCAAGAAAATCGCTCTTCGCGCGGCTTGCCGTTTCCAGCTTTATCATGGTGTCCCGGATGTTTTCCGCCATTTCGTCGCGCAGCATCGCGTTGACGATGAGGAGGCTTGCCGAACGAAGTATGCTTTCTTCCCCGCCGGGAAAACTCCGTTCCCTCGTGCAGTCGTCGAAGCTGGCGAATCCCCAGAAGGCGTTTGCCAGAAAAACCGGCACGACAAGCATGGATTTGATTCCGTAAGGTCCAAGGCGCTCCTTTTCTTTTTCCGTAAACAGGGAAAGGGGGCCGTTTATGCTCTTTCCACGCTTCAGCGTTTCTTCCCAATTGGGAAAGGTTCCGCTGTAAGAGAATTCCTTTGCGTGGTAGTGTCCGCTTTCGCCCTGCCTGATCCATTCATACACGCGGGTGTAAAAAAGTTCACCGTTTTCCTTTACGGTATTCCGCCACAGGTACACGCGGTCCACCGCCATGCACCGCGCTATCATTTCCGCGCCGCTGTCAAGGGTGTCTTTAAGGCTGCCGGCGTCGGGATCAAGGAGGATGGCCGCGAAGTTGTTGACCACGCGCAGAAGCTCGTCCTGCCTTACAAGTTCACCCGTGCGATCCCGCACCACCCGTTCGAGCCGCCTTCCTTCCTGGCGGTTTCTCTGGAACATGATGAAAAGAAGAACCAGAATGCAGAAAAGAAGTCCCGCCGCGCCTATGAGCCAGGGCATCTGCGAACGCATGAGCTTTTCGCGGTAGTCAAAGGTTTTGCGCGTCCAGCGGTCCGCGATGATTTTGGTATCAATGATGCGTAGCGATTTGGTAACGATGGAACGGAGGACGGTTTCGTTCCGGTTAAAGCCAAAGGAGGATTCAAAGGAACGGTTAAACACGATGTTCGCCTTGTAGCCGGCAAGTGTCCGGTAATTGGTAAGGCTGAGCAGGAGGTTCCGCGTCGCCATTACCAGATCGACATTCCCGCGTTCAAGCGCGGTAAAGGCGTCCGCCGTGTTGGCGTACTCGGTTGTGTTGGCGTGGCCGGGAAACCAGGAGTGGAACAGTTCGGCGTAGGCTGTGTCCTCTATAAGTCCTACTCTGGAGTGGAGTATTTCATTGACGTTTATGTCGGGAAAATCCACCCTGGAAAGCAGCGCGTAATAGTCGGTTTGGCAGGATTCGCCGGCCCAGATGAAGCGGTCTTCGCGGTCGTTCGAGCGGATAAGCTCCGTTACCATGGAGACTTCCCCGTTTTCAAGCATGTCCATCAGTACCGGCCATTCGGTGTGTTCGCCGTTGGCCGGCCTTGAGGCAAGTCCCGTAAGGGTCTGTATTTCCCCCAGCACGTCAATGGCGATTCCCTGCCACTCTTTTTCCCGCGTATTGTAAAAACAGACGGGGTAATTGTCGTATTCAAAGGCGGCCGGCACTCCCTTTTCCGCGTGTTCCCGTATGTACGCCCGCTCTTCTTCCGTCAGCATGGTGAAGAGTTTGTGCCGCATGTATTCCCGCTGTCCCCTGTTGTACAGCGATATGAGATGACTCGCCGCGCCCGCCTGCAGCGCCTTCTCGATGACGGAAACAAATGGTTCAAGGGCCGGGTTTTGGGCCGAAAAGGAGACCTGTCCGTAGATCAGGGGGAAAAAATCTTCCGCCTTTACATCCCCGTAGACATCGAAGGCGGCTTCGGCGACACCTTCCTCAAAAAAGGCGTCGATGGTTCCTTTCTTGAGCATGGCGTAGGCCGTTTCATAGTTGTCGATCAGGAAGGCTTCAAAGTGATCCGTTATGAAGGGGGAAACCATGCCCTGTGTCGTGGCGCCTTCCAGAAAGGCGTAACGCAGGGGGCGTCTTTCGGCCGTTTCCGAAAGGGGCTCGCTGTCCATAAGGCGCATGAATTTGATTGAGCGTTCGGCGATGGCGCCGGTCATAAAGTAGATCTTCCGCCTTTCGCCTGTCGCGGTAAGCTCCCCGGTAAAATCAACGCTCCCCGATTCAAGTCCGGCGATTAGATCGCCCCATTCATATACACCGGGCCTGAAGGGAATACCGAACAGTTCCGTAAGCCAGCCGCAGAAGAGCGAACTGTAGCCCTGGATGGCGCCGTATTCGTCGTAAAAGGATTCGGTGGATTCGTTCATTCCGTAGACAAAGGAGCGGCCCTGTTCCCGGAACGCCTCTATGGCTTCAATTTCGTCCCCGCTTACGTCCGGTATGTCCCGGTAGGAGGAATAGATTTGATGTTCCGCCGGAACGGAGTCCGCCTGATTCCCGCGTTCACACCCCAAGGCCAATGCGAACATTCCCGCCGTGAGCGCCAGGAAAACGGCTTTGTTGACATTTTGTACCCGCAAACCTGTTTGATCCCCCATACGCCCTCAGAATATCCGTTATAATGATAACCGTCAGACGCCTGGTGGTAAAGGGCCGAAGGCGAAGCCTTGCTTCGCCTTCGGCTGGGGAGGGCTCAAGCAGAAGCTTTGCTTCTGCTTGAGCTGGGGAGTTTTCGCGGTGCGAAAACTCCATGTGTGTGTGAGGGCGGCGGGGAGTTTGGCGGTTACGGGAATTCATGCGGGCGGCGCGGGGGGACGAAGAACCGCAAAACTCCGGACGGCGGGGCCTGTACCCCGGCGCCAGGCGCCCCTGGTTGAATAAATCGGTGCCAGCAATTCCGAGTTCAACAAATGGTCAAACAGGATTGGTTCCTTGATGACTAAACAACCACAGAAGGTGATCCTTTGACCGTTTTTTTGCGGCTATTGCTGATTGGTTACAGGCCGAAAAGAGACCCGGTAAAGGTGACAGGGCGAAAGGCGAAGCTTCGCCTTTCGCTGAGGAGTTTCGCGGCGGTTACGCGCTGTTTGAAGGCTGCGCGGAGTTCGGTGCCGCGAAACTCCAGGTGATGGTGGAAAAAACACGGGAGGGGCCACCGGAGGGGCCCGTGTTTTTTCCAACCGGCAGGACCCCCGGCGGATTTTCAGGTCTCTTTTCGGGTTTGGGATGTTGAATTCGGAATTGCTGAATCAGTGCTGCCATAGATGGATAAATTTTGCTTATGGCGGTATAATCCTTTCATTTGGCTGGAGAATAAATGGAGATATTCGACAATGTAAGCCATATCATAAAGACAGACTTGGAGCTTTCCATCGAAAGGGGGAGCCGTCTTTCCATTGCCGCCGCCTGTTTTTCAATCTATGCTTACCAGGCTCTGAAAAAACAGCTTGACGGGATAGCCGGGCTTCGATTCATCTTCACGTCCCCCGCCTTTGTCGCGGAGAAAGCCCCGAAAGAAAAGCGCGAGTTTTATATCCCCCGTTTGAACCGGGAACGGAGCCTTTACGGGACGGAGTTTGAGGTTAAGCTTCGCAACGAATTATCCCAAAAAGCTGTCGCCCGTGAATGTGCGGAGTGGATAAAGAAAAAGGCGCTATTCCGATCCAACACGACCGGCGGCGGCATAGATTCCCTGCTCGATGTGACTAACACGGACAACGGTTATTCCTATGCGCCAATTGGCGGGTTTACCACGTCCGAACTCGGCCTTGAACGGGGCAATTATATCACCCATTCGGTGATTAAATTTCCACACTCCGAGAGCAGACAGCTCGTCGAAAGCTTTGGACGGGTGTGGAACGACAAGTCGCTTTTGCAGGATGTGACGGATGAGGTGATTGACAGCATTACCGCCGCTTACAATGAGAACTC
>JAIRXH010000060.1 GCA_031268385.1 Treponema sp.
GGGAGTTTTGCGGCCTGGCGCGTGTGCTTCATGCTGCGCGAAGGTTTGATGGCGGGGGGAATTCAAGCGGGCGGCGCTTAGCGTCGAAGAGCCGCGAAACTCCAGGCGCGCGGCGGGGCCTTCCGTTTACGTGGCTCCGAAAAGAGGCCCATAAAAGTGACAGGGGCAAAAGGCGAAGCTTCGCTTCGCCTTCGGCTGGGGAGTTTTGCGGCCTGGCGCGTATGCTTCATGCAGAGCGGACTTTGATAGCGGGGGGAATTCAAGCGGGTTGCGCGAGAGATCGAAGAGCCGCAAAACTCCAGGGCGCGGCACGCGGCGAGGCATTCCGTTTACACGGCCCCGAAAAGCGGCCCGATAAAAGTGACAGGGGGGGGCCGGTGGAAAAACCCGGGGCGGGGCCCCCGGAGGGGCCCCTGTTTTTTCCACCGGCAGGACCCCCAGTCGATTGTAAAAGCCTCTTTTCAGTTGCAGAGCTTCGGCCTAGATAACCGTGCCCGGATACAGGACCGTGTTTTTGGGAATTACGATAATACCGTCCACAATGTAGTAGTGTCCGTAGTTGCCGTCGTTGCGGGGAAGGTCGTCCACGCCTATGCGGCAGCCCTCGCCTATGCACGCGTTCTTGTCGATGATCGCCCGCTTGACGATGGTCCCTTTTCCTATGCCTATGTTTGGACTCCTCGCCTCGGCGTTTTCATGCTTGCGCGCCTCGGATTCGTAAAAGTCGGCGCCCATGCAGATGACCCCGTTGAGGCTTGCCCCCGATTCAATGATGGTTCTTACCCCAACAATGGAATTGGTAATGGACGCGTTGGTTATGATGCAGCCTTCGGCGGCGATGGACTGGTTCATGTTGCTGAAATTCATCTTTGAAGGGGGAAGGCTGCGGGAATGGGTAAAGATGGGCCGCGTCTCGTCGTAAAAGTCGAATTGGGGCTTCAGGGTGGTAAGCTCCAGGTTGGCCTCGTAAAAATTCCGTATGGTTCCTATGTCTTCCCAGTAGCCGTCAAAGATGTAACTGTTCACCTTGAGCCTGCTTATGGCCAGCGGAATGACCTCCTTGCCGAAATCGGTCAATTCGTTGGCAAGGCATTCCTCCATGGCGGCCGCGTTGAACACGTAGATCCCCATGGAAGCAAGGTACATATCGGAAGCCTGTTTTCCGTTCAACAGTTCGGGAAGCACTCTGAAATCGGAAATATCCTTGACCGGTCCGGGTTTTTCCATGAATTCGGTAATGGCGTTGTTCTTGTCCGCCTTGAGTATGCCAAGCTGGCTGACGTTTTCCCGGTCCACCATGGTACAGGCAATGGTGATGGCCGCCCCCGAATCCCGGTGTCGCCTGATCAGATCCTTGAGATCCATGCGGTACAGCTGATCCCCCGAAAGGACAAGATACCAGGAGGGGTTCTGCGTCCTGAAATGGACAAAATTTTTGCGGACCGCGTCGGCGGTGCCTTCGTACCACCCCGAATGTTCAAAGGTCTGTTCCGCGGCGAGGATCTCGACAAAGCCCGAAGAGAAGGTGTCGAAATTGTAGGTCTGGGAAAGGTGCAGGTGCAGGGACGCCGAATTGAACTGGGTAAGGATGTAGATGTGCCTGAGATCGGCGTTGATACAATTCGAGATGGGAATGTCGACCAGGCGGTACTTTCCGCCAAAGGGAACGGCCGGCTTGGCCCGCGCCTGGGTCAGGGGAAAAAGGCGTGTGCCCTTGCCGCCTCCCAATACAATGGACAATACATCTGGCATACGGCGCCTCCTCGCGGTGGTTTCATCTTTACACGAAATACCGGGCTGCTTCACGCAATCCAGGACAACATACATCAGTATAAGGCGGAATTTTCCGTCTGTCGAGGCATATTGCATTGATTTTAACGGGCGGGATACACTATACCGGAGGGAGCCGTGGAAGTCGATCCGCATGACAGTGAACAGCAGATCCGGGCGCTGGAGGGGATCCTTCGTGATCCCCGGTTCGCCCCCCATATCGTCTGCGAACGGGTTCTCCGGGCGCAAGAAGGCCGTTACGCGCCCTTTCCCCCCGATCTGGACGAACGGGTTGCCCTGGCCCTGCGGCGGCGGGGAATAGAAAGGCTCTATACCCATCAGCTTGATGTCTGGAATACGCTCAAAAAAGGAAAAAACGCCGCGGTGCTTACCCCCACGGCGTCGGGAAAGACCCTCTGCTACAATCTTCCCTGTCTTGACATTCTTGTGAAGGACGCCAGGGCCCGGTGCCTCTACCTTTTTCCCACAAAGGCCCTTTCACAGGATCAGCAGTCGGAACTCAACGGCATCGTTTCTCCGGGCGGCCCTGATTCGGGTGATTTTTTCTCCGGTCTCCCGGTAAAGGCCGTTACTTACGACGGGGACACCCCGGAAAGTCTCCGCATTGCGGCCAGGGATCTGGGCCGTATCGTCATTTCAAACCCCGACATGCTTCACGCGGGAATACTTCCCAATCATCCCAAATGGATAAAGTTTTTTTCAAACCTGAAATTTGTGGTGATAGACGAGGCCCACGCGTACCGGGGCGTTCTGGGAAGCCATGTGGCCAATGTCATACGGCGGTTAAGGCGCGTCGCCGCGTTTTATGGCGCGCATCCCCGCTTTATCCTCTGTTCCGCCACCATCGCCAATCCGGCCGAACTGGCCCGCTCCCTTACCGGGGAGGATGCGCTTCTTGTCGACAACAACGGCGCTCCCCGGGGCGAAAAGCGCGTCATCCTTTACAACCCCCCTCTGGTGGACGCCGTTCAGGGGATAAGGCGCGGAGTGGTCGGCGAAAGCCGCCGCTGGATGCTTGCCCTTCTCAAGGCGGGGATCAAGACCATCCTTTTTGCCCATTCGCGGATCAGGACCGAAGTGGCGGCAAGCTATGTCAATGAGGATCTGGCGAATCTGTACACCGCCAACGGGGGGATAAGGGTCGAGGCTTACAGGGGAGGACTTTTGCCCAATGAAAGGCGTGAAATAGAGAAGGGACTCCGCGAGGGGGACATACAGGGGGTGGTTTCGACCAACGCACTGGAACTGGGCATAGACATAGGCGGCCTTGACGCCTCGGTGGTGGCGGGTTTTCCCGGTTCCTTCAATTCGTTCTGGCAGCAGTCGGGCCGCGCGGGAAGGCGCGGCGGCGTGTCGGTTTCGGTCTTTATCGCGTCCTCTTCACCGCTGGATCAGTTCATCATGAACGATCCGGGGTGGTTTTTCCGCAAAAGCGCCGAGGAAGCCCGGCTCGATCCCGACAACCCCTACATCTTTACCGATCATGTCAAATGCGCCTGTTTCGAGCTTCCCTTCAGGGACGCCGCCCTGTCCGTCTCCGGGGACCAGGGGGAAGTTGATCCCTTTGGCGGGGAAGCCCTCGCCGCGCTTTCCATGCTTGAGGAAGAAGGAATAGTCAGGCATACAGAGGGCGCGGGGAATGTTTCGGGCGGGGATGGCCGCTGGCATTGGGCGGACCGCTCCTTTCCCGCCGAGGGCGTCAGCCTGAGATCCGCCACCGCCGGAAATGTGGTGATCATCGATGTAACCGCCGGCCGCAACACCGTCATCGGCGAGATGGACAGGCCCAGCGCGAAGGAGATGATCTTTCCCAACGCCGTCTACATACACCGGGGCCGGCAGTACCTTGTCGAAAATCTTGACATCGCGAACAGCAAGTGTTTTGTCCGGGAAGCCGAGGTAAACTACTTTACCGACGGCCTTGTCAAGACGGACATCAAGGTGCTTTCTGAAGACGAGGAATTCAGGTATCGCGGCGGGGAGCCGGAAGGGAAGGGCGGGGAAGACGGGATGTCCGCCCTCTCCGGGGTGCTGGGCGACGTGCTGGTGCGGTCCCAGACCGCCAGGTACAAGAAGATACGGTTTCATACACACGAGAACATAGGTTACGGGGACATAGATCTTCCCGAAGAAGAAATGCAGACAAGGGCGCTTGTGCTGCTCTTTGGAAAGGAAACGGAGGGAGGGAAGCTGCTTGCGTCCATGGACGAGGAGGAAGCGGGGTCTGTTTTGTCCGGCGCGGGAACGCTCGTGAGGCTTATCGCGTCCGTGTACCTCCTCTGCGATCCCAGGGATCTGGGCCTTGCCGAACGGGTTCGGGATCCCCATTTTGGCGTTCCCGCCCTGTATATTTACGACAGATACCCCGGCGGTACGGGACTTGCCGAATCCCTTTCGGGCAAGGTGGAAACGCTGTTCCGTTCGGTTTTTACGGTCCTTGAAAAGTGTCCCTGCGGATCGGGCTGTCCCTCCTGTGTCGGCCCCGGCGGAAACAAAAAGGGAACGCTGGATTTTCTGCGCGCGGTTACGGCGGGATGGGCGATTTAGAGGCCCGCCTCAGGCGGATCAGGGAAATGGGCGGGCGGAGGGAACACGCGCCTTCCCGTACCAGGGCGGATCTTTCGCCCCATCCTGTCCTTCGGGGGTGGACTTCCCTTGCGCATAGGACCATGAAGCGGGATCTTGTTTCGGCGCTCCGGGATTTTCCCCGCGAGTTTCCCCGCGCCCTGGATATACTCATCCCCGATTTTGCCCGCTATACGGCGTTGACGGGAGAGCCCCCCCTTCCTTCCGATCTGCTTTTTTTTGATCTTGAAACCACGGGTCTTTCAGGCGGGGCCGGAACCGTCGCGTTTCTCGCGGCCTTTGCCCGCGTCCTTCCCGGCGGGGACCCTCTTTTTCCGGCGGAAAAAACCCCGGTTTTAAGCGTGCGTCAATATCTCCTGCTTGATTATCCTGGAGAAGGGGACTTTCTTCTGGCCCTGCTGGAGGAATTCCGCGCGGGGGAAAAACCGCCTCTTGTCGTAAGTTACAACGGCAAGAGTTTTGACGCGCAGATCCTCAAAACCCGCTGCCTCATGAACGGCGTTGTTCCGCCCGGTTTTTGCCAGGCCGATCTGCTCCATCCCTCGCGCCGGCTGTGGAAGGGAACGCTTGACGGCTGTTCCCAGGGGGAAATCGAAAGCGCCGTGCTGGGCATAGATCGAAGCGGCGACACGCCGGGCGGAATGGCCCCCGATATATGGTTTCATTTTCTCAAAACAGGGGAAACGCGGGATCTTGAAGGGATCTGTGATCACAACTTGAGGGATGTGCGCGGTCTTGCCTCGATCTTTTCCGTCCTTGTCCGTATCGCAGGAGATCCTGAAGGAGCCGGGGAATACCGCGCCGATCCTGAACAGCTTGCCCTGCTCTGGCGCCGTGCGGTGACGCGGGGCGGGGCCTTGCCCTCAGGCGCGCCTGAAACGGCGGAACGGCTCCTTGACGCCGCCGTCAAGCGGGATTGTCCCCGCGCGCTCTATCTGCGTTCCCGCGATCTTTTTGACAGGGGAAGGGACGAGGAAGGAAGGGCGCTTCTTTCCCGGCTGGCCTCGGGCCGCTACGGGGAGCGCGCGCGAATCCACGCCCTGCGCATGCTTGCTGTTGACGCCGAATGGCGCCTGAAAGATCCCGAAAAGGCGCTTTTCTTTACCGGAGAAGCGCTTGCCGGCGGGGAAATGCCGGGCGGTTTCAGGGCCGCATTGGAAAAACGGCTGAAACGGCTACGGGGAAAGGCGGAATGAGATCTTGTTCCCGGATGAAGGCGTTTGCGCCGGAACGCCGGCGCAAGATCCGGTTTGTCCGAAAGGACGGGACAGACTCATATTCCCTACAACCGGGGGTCCACCGTTTCATTCTCCAAGGCTAAAACCGCGAACACACATTCGTGCATCCGGTGAAAAGGTTCCTTCCGGACAAAACGTTCCAGGGCTTCCATGCCCAAAGCAAATTCCGCCTGGGCCAGACGGCGTTTTTTTGTCAGGGAACGGCTGCGCAGGCGTTCCAGCTTTTCGGGGGCCGTGTATTCCGGGCCGTAGATGATCCGCAGGTATTCCCGCCCCCGGCATTTGACCGCGGGCTGGAGCAGTTCCGCCCCCCGGCGGGCAATAAAATCCAGGGGCTTTACCACCATGCCCTCGCCGCCGGAAGCGGTAAGACTGAGCCACCAGTCCGTCGCGGCGGCAACAGACTGGCTATCGTTAAGGTCAACAG
>JAIRXH010000152.1 GCA_031268385.1 Treponema sp.
CCGGTTAACCGCGTTTCCCCTGAATGACGACATACGGCTTGAGGATGTGCTCCCCACTATCGGCTTTCGTGTCGCCAGGAACGCAAGATGAAACGGCTTCTTGTTGCGGCGCTTGCCGTGTTTTTTACGCGGCAGGTTTTTTGCCAGGATGTCAACGCGAGGATACGATACCTCAAGGAAGGTTTCGAGCGTTATTTTACGCTTCCCGAGTATGATATTCTGACCGGTTACGAGCAGATCATTGTTCATTCCCGTTCCGATCCTGATGTTCTGGAGGCTGTCGGTGAAAGGCTTGACGCGGCGGGCAGGGTGATACTGGAAAGAATCAGGGTGCGCCGTGAGGAAAGTTATTTCAAATACGAACTACTCATTGACAAGGTTCTCGATGACGCGGGAGAGAAAAAAACAGTACAGGACAGGTACAGGGTTTTTGCCGCGGTCCTTGACGGCGGCAGCCTTCCTCCAAATTCGGCGGTACTTGACGAGATTGACGCGCTGTACGCCGCCAGGTATCTTTTTCAGCCCCAGGAAGAGTACCACGTTGTTGCGGCGGGCGATTGTTTATGGAAATTGGCCGACAGGTACTATCGCAACGCACGGCTGTGGCCTGTCATTTACCGCGCCAATAGGGACACCATGCGATCTCCGGGAAATCCCAATCTGATTTTTCCGGGCGAGAAGCTGCGTATACCCAGGCAGGCAGGGTAACGCTGATTAACTTGTGGTCAATCAGCGTTACCTTAACGTCTGCTGAGAGTCCCGCGCGGAGTTACCGGTTCAGCCTTTCAAGCTCGGTTCTGACAAGGCCCGAAAGTTCCTCCGCGGCGGCCGCCGCTTCGACCAGGCGGCTTTCCTTTTCGTCCCGGCGTTTCACTTCGACGCACGGCGGCGCGAGGGCAAGATTCCTGTCGCCTATGACGGCCCGGAGGGGAATGCCCACAAGATCCGCGTCGTTGAATTTGACGCCGGGCCGTTCGGTCCTGTCGTCAAGGAGAACCTCGATGCCGCGCGCTTCCAGTTCCGCCGCCAGTTTGTCCGCCGCCAGTTTCATGGCTCCCTCGTATCTGACGGGAATGATGATCACATGATACGGCGCCAGGGTCATGGGCCAGATGATCCCCGCCTCGTCGTGGTGTTCCTCGATAACCGAAGCGAGCGTCCTGTCAAGTCCAATGCCGTAACAGCCCATGACGGGGACAATGCTTGTGCCGCTTTCATCAAGGCAGCTTACGTTCATGGCCCTTGTGTACTTGCGGCCAAGTTTGAAGATGTGTCCCAGTTCGTTGCCCTTTTTTTCGTATAACGCTCCGCCGCAGAGGGGGCAGCGGTCGCCGGCTTTGACGGTCCGTATGTCGGCGGTGATCCAGCCTTCAAAATCACGGCCGTAGGCGGCATGTTTGTAATGGAAATCTTTTTCAAGCGCCCCGGTCACCGCGTCGTTCATGCCGGTAACCGTCTCGTCAAGAACGACGGGAAGGCCCGTGAGCCCCACAGGGCCGGCAAAGCCCAGAGGCGCTCCGGTAAGACGTTCCACATCGGCGTCCGCCGCGAGGCTCACTTCCGACGCCTTGAGGACTGCGGCAAGTTTCGCTTCGTTGACATCAAGATCGCCGCGTATGGCGGCGGCGAAGAAGGCTTCGCCTGAGGCCCCCGGAAGATCCGCTTCAACATTGACCGCGCGGTAGATCAGGGTTTTGATGAACTGTTTCGA
Organism: Treponema sp.; assembly: GCA_031268385.1. GTDB lineage: Bacteria > Spirochaetota > Spirochaetia > Treponematales > Breznakiellaceae > JAIROE01. The sequence goes on from JAIRXH010000152.1 coordinate 1,712, forward strand.
GGCGGTTTTGAGGAAAGCGCAGAGCTCCTCTATGGTCCGCACCGAAGGCGTGTCTATTTTTTCAAGGGGCGGAACGGAGGCCGCGGCGGCCCTGGCCGTTTCCGGCGCGAGGCGGGGGGTGTAGTCGGGCCCGCACGCCGCCTTTTCGACATTGGCCGCGTAGCCGCACGCCCCGCAGAGGATGAGCGTATTGTCGCCTATGTCACTTTCAACCATGAATTCTTCGGAACCGCTTCCCCCCATGGCCCCGGAATCGGCCTTTACCGGGATCACCGAAAGGCCGCAGCGTTTGAAAATACGCCTGTAGGCGCGGCCCATGTCTTCGTAGGTTTTATCAAGGCTTGTTTCATCCGTATGAAAGGAATAGGCGTCCTTCATCACGAATTCCCTTCCCCGCATGACGCCGTAACGGGGACGGATCTCGTCGCGGTACTTGGTGTTGATCTGGTAAAGGGAAAGGGGAAGCTGGCGGTAACTTGCAAGTTCGTCCCTTACCACAGCGGTAAAGGCCTCTTCGGCGGTAGGGGAAATTACGAAATCCCCGTTCTGCCTGTTCCTGACGCGGAGCATGGATTCACCCATGGAATCCCAGCGGCCCGATTCCTTCCAGAGTTCCCCAGGAACCACCACGGACGGTTTTATTTCAAGGGCGCCTGTGGCGTCCATTTCTTCGCGGATAATCCGTTCAACCTTTCGAAAGGCCCTTAACCCCAGCGGCAGATAAACGAAAAGGCCGTTTGCCAGTTTGCGCAGCATGCCGGATCGGAACATGAAACGGTGACTTGCCGTTACCGCGTCGGCGGGAACTTCCCGCAGGGTAGGGATGAATGTTTTGCTCTGAAGCATGATACCTGATACTACACGAACCGGCGTGTTCCTGAACAGTGCCGGAACGGTAGAATTGCCGGTTTTTTTATGGTATAGTATAACGTATGAAAAAGTTTTTCTCCGTTCCGCTGGTCCTTGCCGCCCTGGTTTTTTCGCCCCTTCCCCTGGGGGCCGATCCCCATACCGGCTTTATTGAGGCTCCCTCCCCCATGGCGGAGGAGAATAGTCCCCCTTTATGGATGAACAGGTTTACCCTTTCGTTCAGCGGCACGCTTCTTTTTTTTCTTGAAAATAACGGCATGGAAGGAGACGCGTCGCCTGTCATTCCGTCTTTCGGGGCGGCCCTTGCCTTTCATGTATGGGGTCCCCTTTCCGTCGAGCTTACCGAAGATCTTTACTTTACCTATTACGATTACAGCAACAATCTTGAAAGGGCGGTGCATGTGGACAGGGAAAACCGGTCCGCCTTTGTGTTCGGGTTCTTTACCGGATTGCAGGTCATGGCCCGTTTTCCCATAACCGGCCTTTTGAGCATACGGGCGTACGGCGGCCCCGCCGTTGATCTCCGCATTGTCGCCAGGGCCGATTCCAGCCATCCGGACGACGCCGACATGGGCGAAAAAACCGACGCCGTCCGTCAGTATTTTGGAAGCGGCGCCCGGTGGTTTTACCCCGTAATTGGAACGGGACTGGATTTCGCCGCCAATGAACGTTTTCTTGTGGGACTTGATTTCAGGCTGTGGTTTCCCCTGTACCGCGTCTGGACCGGGGAAAAACTGCCCGCCTCCGAAGGATGGCGCATGGGCGCCGGACTGCGTTTTACCATACGCTGATTGGTGAAAGGACACCATATAGATATATTAGGGGTCCTGTCAGGGGTAAAAGGTCCTCCTTACGGAGGACGCTTTTCCCCCTGCCACCCCCTGAAAAATCATCGGGTGTCCTTTCACCACGGCACGGACAGGGATCATGGACGGTACAATTCCGGTGCCAGGCACCCTTGGGCCCAGGGCGCCCACGGAGCGCAAGCCCGCCGCGCGCGTGGAGTTTTGCGGCTCTTCGGTCCTTCGCGCGGCCCGCATGAATTCCCCTCGCCATCAAAGTCCCGCGCCGCATGAAGCACACGCGCATTGCCGCAAAACTCCAAGGCATGTAAAGGTATAAGCCCGCAAAGCGGGCTTATACCTTTACATGCACCGTTCCCTGTGGTACACTAAGAGCGTTACATAAACAAGGAAACAAACAGTATGCATACGTTACGTCTTCCCTTGTATTGCAAAAAGTTTTTTTATACCCCCCCCCAACGTGCGTTAAGTAGTTTCAGTTTTTCTTTTATATGTTTGTGTCTCCTCACCATCGCGCTCCTTGGCGGATGCAAGTTCCCCTGGTGGAAAGACAAGGACGATGATGTTGTTTTTTTCTACGGCTTCGGCGATACAGGCAGCGGCGGTTCCGGCGGTAATCTTCCCACCGTTGATCTCTGGGACGGAGTTAGTGTGGACGCCTTTGCCGGAGGGGCCGGCAGTATAACGGACCCCTGGCGCATAGGCACGGGCGCCCAGCTCGCCTACCTCGCCCAGGAAGTTAACGCCGGAAATAATTTCATGGGTGAACATGTCACCCTTACCGCAAACATTGACCTTGACGACCATGAATGGACGGCCATTGGAACAGATACGGACCCGTTCGAGGGCGCTTTTGATGGGGCGGGCCATGTCATATACCGGCTTTCCATCAACAAATCCGCTGACGACTATCAGGGTCTCTTCGGGTATATCGGCGGCGCCGAAATACAGCGGCTCGGCCTTGAAAATGTCAACGTAACGGGAGCGGGCCGTACCGGCGGCATCGCCGGTTATGTACTCACCGGCAGCATAGAGAACAGCTTCAGTACCGGGAATGTCAGCGGAACCAACGGTACCGGCGGCGTCGCGGGATATGTAAACAGCGGCAGCATAGAGAACAGTTACAGTACCGGGACGGTCAACGGAACCGACAATACCGGCGGCGTCGCGGGGCAGGTAAACAGCAGCAGCATAGAGGACTGCTACAGTACCGGGAATGTCAGCGGAACCGGCAGGGTCGGCGGCGTCGCGGGATATGTATACAACAGCGGCCGTATAGAGAACAGCTACAGTACCGGGAATGTCAGCGGAACCGGCAACAGAATCGGCGGCGTCGCGGGGTATGTATCCGGCAACGGCGGCATAGAGAACAGCTACAGTACCGGGAATGTCGACGGAACCGGCAACAGTACCGGCGGCGTCGCGGGGTATGTATACAACAGCGGCCGTATAGAGAACAGCTACAGTACCGGGAATGTCGGCGGAGCCGACTATACCGGCGGCGTCGCGGGGGAGGTATACGACAACAGCAGCATAGAAAACAGCTACAGTACCGGAAATGTCGACGGAACCCTCTATACCGGCGGCGTCGCGGGGAGTGTATACACCAGCGGCGTAAGCGGCAGCTACAATACCGGGAATGTCGGCGGCGCCTCCTTTGTCGGCGGCATCGCGGGGTATGTATACGACAGCGGCATAAGCGGCAGCTACAGTACCGGGACGGTCGGCGGAACCGGCAACAGTACCGGCGGCATCGTGGGAGAGGTACTCAACGGCAGCAGCATAGAACACTGCGCGGCCCTTAATCCCTGGGTCAAGGCCGCGACAAGCGGCGCCGGAAGGGTTGTGGGGTTCATCAACGGCGGCAATAGTTTTACCGATAATGCCGCCTGGAACGGCATGGGTACAAACGGCGGCGTTTCTTTTACCACGGCCCCCAACAACGCGGGAACAGGCATCACCACGGCCCAAGTCCAGGACGGCACGGGCCTCCCTGCCGCCCTCAAAACCAGCCCCTGGAGCTATGCGACGGGTACACTCCCCATACTCATCGGACCTGTGGGCCAGAACAACACGCTGCCCGCGCACTTGCAATAATGCCCAAAACCGCAGGTTTTGGGCATTATTGCGGGAATTGCCTGGAGTTTTGCGGCTCCGAAGGCGGACACCGCCCACAACCGGCGCGCCGCCGCCGCGAAACTCCCAAGCCCAAAACCGCAGGTTTTGGGCAGCGGACCACTTCGCTGGGCCAGCGGACCACTTCGCTGGGCCAGCGGACCATTTTGCTGACCCAGCGGACCATTTTGCTGGCCCAGCGGACCATTTCGCTGGCCCAGCGGACCACTTCGCTGGGCCAGCCGACCAGTTTGCCGGCCCAGTAGTCCAGACTGCTGGCTTGGAGTTTGTGGCTCTTCGGTCCCTCGCGCGGCCCCGCTTGAATTCCCGCCGCCGTCAAAGCCCGCGCGGCAGGAAGCATACGCGCCCCGCCGCAAAACTCCCCAGCCCAAAATCGCAGATTTTGGGCCGCCCATTATCGCAGATTTTGGGCCGCCCATTATCGCAGATTTTGGGCCGCCCAAAATCGCAGATTTTGGGCCGCCCATTACCTGCGGTTTTGGGCAACAAACCGGTCCGATACGGCAGTTTCAGGCTCATGGAGCCTGTATCTATCTGTGAAGGAGAAAAACATGGCCCACAGTAAAAGTTTCATCCCTTCGGCGTACGCGGCGTACAATCTGTTCTTCAAGAACATCTGCCAGTGCGTGAACGAAAAAACGACAGGGCAAAGCCCGGCCTGGACCCACATTCCGGCAGACGA
>JAIRXH010000011.1 GCA_031268385.1 Treponema sp.
AAATGCGGGAAAAAAACAGAATGGCCTTAATGAATTTTATATCAAATTTTGAAATTATTCCATTCGAATTGAAAGACGCAGAGATATATGGAATAATTAGAGCGGAATTAGAACAAAAGGGTAAAATTATTGGGGCATATGATATGCAGTTGGCCGCACAAGCATTAAGTCGTGATTATATTTTTGTTACAAATAATACAAAAGAATTTAACAGGATTAAGAAGTTGAGATTGGAGAATTGGGTGTAGGGTGTACGTCGCATAACAGGTCTGTTTACGCTTCGCCGCCAAAACGTCGTAAACAGATGGAACGTTATACACATGCGTACGATCATCCACAACATGCCCGCACGAGTGCCTGGCACTGTTTTTCAAGGGCGCCAGGCGTCAATGTTTCCCCTGGTTGTCTTCGTTCGTGCTCAGGGGCGCTCGCCTGTCAGCGATTTTAATTCCTGTATGTCCCTGATGATCTTTGTGCGGCTGTAGTCGCGGAAGCGTTTGGGAATCATCTCCTTGGATGTGCATTCCAGAATGGCCACGAGGTTTTGCAGCTCCACCTCGTGGGGATACGCGGCGGGAATAAAATCGCCCATGGCCTCTTCCATGTCGTTCCTTGTTACAAAGACACGGTTGTCCATGGCGGCAAGGAGCTTGGCCCTGACGAGCACCGCCTCAAGATCGGCGCCCGAATATTCATAACGGTACTTTTTGAAAAGATCCGTTACGGAAAATTTTCTGATGTCAAGATCGAGTTTCTTTACCAGCGTGTTGAAAAGGGCCTCCCGGTCGGCTTCGGATTCGGGGTAAAAGAGGGCAAGGTGTTCCTCGGCCCTGCCCTGCCTTTTCAGGTCTATGGGAATAAGATCGGGGCGGCAGGTGATGAGGAACCAGATGATCTTTCCCCGGTATTCGGTGTTGCCCATGAAGCTTGCTATCTGGGCAAAGACGCGGTTGCTGGTTCCCGAATCCCCTTCCTGATCGCGGCTGCCAAGGAACGCGTCGGCCTCGTCTATCATGACCGCCACCGGCGCCATGGCCTTGAGTATGTTAAGGACCTTTTCAAGGTTCGATTCGGTGTCGCCCTGCCACTTGGATCTGAAGTTGCGGAACTTCACCATGGGGATGCCTATTTCGCCGGCAAAGGCGCTGACCATAAAACTCTTTCCCGTTCCCACGGGGCCGGCGATAAGATAGCCCATGGGAAGCACGTCGGGCCGGCCCATTCTGATTGCCCTGGCGGCGTTCCTGAAGCGCTTCTTTACAAAGTCGTGGCCGGAAACGTGGGACAGGTTGAAGCTGGTCTCCATGAATTCCAGAAGCCCTGCCGCCTCGTTTTCAATTATTTCCTTTTTCTTCCGGCGCAAATAATTGAGGGAAAGCGGCGTGTTCTTTTCATAGCTTTCCGCGACAAGCTGATTCAGGTTCATGAGGTTAACGCCGTTGGTAATAGACGCCATGTTCTCGGCGGCAAGCCCGCGGTCAAGAAGCAGCCTGCCGTCCTTCTCCTTGAATTTGAGAAAGCCGGCCCTTGTTTTTTCATCGGGAAAGGGAACGGCGATTTTGACCATCGCGGGGGAGCCTGCGATCCGCTGCGAAATGTCGGCGATGTTTTCGGTAAGGAGGATAACCGAAATATCGCCGCGTATGAACTTGGGCTCGATGGCCCAGCGGTTAAAGGTGACAAGGCAGTAGCGGTCGGCGTCCGAGAGCCGTATCAGATCGCCTGCGGGAACGATGGTTTCGGCGTAATCGACAATCAGCACCATGCGGCAGTGTTCGCGCCTGCTTTCGGGGATGCGCGACAAAAAATATCGTTCAAGATGGGGGAAGCACAGCTCAGGATCGGGGGAAACAAAATCCGCGGGATCGATGTCGGAAGCGGCGTTCCGCCTTTCGGCGGCCGCAAGATAATCGCGCCTCATAGTCTCGCTGCCGAACGAGACGCCGGCGGACCGGTCGTAAAACGCGATGATGTCCTCGTTGCCGAAGAGGACTTCGGAAATATATTCCTGCACGCGGGTAAAGGTAAATTCATTTTCCCTTTTTTTGTGGGGAAGATAGTCGCGTATGTTTCCGTACAGGATGTAGAGGTTTGCCGTCCGCGACCCGTATTTGTTCGCCAGCTCCTGGGCCCAGGCAGGAAGTATTCTGATGTACCCTTCGTTTTTGTAAATGTACTGATCGGGCATCAGGACCTCATTTCAGGCATGCGCTCTCCGAAAGGTTAAGGGCGCCGTCTGAAAGTTCGACATCTTCCCGCCGGAAGGAAGAAATGACCTGCCCCCGGGAATCGCGGTAATTTACCGTAAACGAATACGAACCGGGGGCAAGGTTGAGTCCGCCCACCCAGGCTCTGGCGGGAAAATACCGCGAGATGCGAAGATCCGCCTTTTCGGTCACTTCGGCAAACACCTTGTTCGCAAGTCCAAGCACGCCGAACACAAGGGCGGCGTTTCCTTCCGACGCTTCCGACCCGGCGTCAAGGGCGGCCGACGCAGCCCCTTTGGTGACAGCCCGGATGATGGTCTTGAAATAAATGAAGGTTCTTTTGTTTTTGAAGGTCTCCCGCGCCACCGCGTCTATATCCTCAAGCAGTTCAAGGGACATGGTTTTTCCCCCGTCAACGGCAATGTCGACGGCCGCGACAAGGGAATTCCGGGGGGAAAGGACGGGCAGGGCTATTTTGACATAATTGGACAGGGAAACGGGAATGCGGAGCGTCTCTTCTTTTTTGACCGGAGAAAGCCCGCTAAAGGCAATAACGTTAAGCCGGGCCATGCCGTCCGGTACGTCAAGTTCCCCCTCAAGCGATGATGGCGGGGGAAACGTGTACACGCCGGGGGCGTTGGCAAAGGCGGTTCTCAGATGTTCATAGTCGATGCGGGCATCATCGGCGTGGCCTGCCGCCCGGTGAAAAAGCATGCCCAGGTACCGCGCCAGGGCGGAATCGGAGAAATCCGCGCTTTCGTAATCGGGAGGCACGGCGGTATTTTCCTCCAGCGCCTTCTTCTGGAGTTCCGAAATGACAATGCCGTATTTTGAGGCAAGGAACTGAACCTTTTCGTTCATCCGCCGTATTTCCACCATGGCGTCTTCCATGGCGCCCCTGTGGTAGTAATTGAGGGCGTTGAAGGTGTTGATGTAGACATCCTCGTAATCTTCCCCCGGATATTCAAGAACGGTATCGTTAATAAGGTAGGACCCGGCCAGCGCGGTAACGCTTTTGGTATACGCCGCCTCGATGGCCCGCTCCCCGTCTTCAAGCAGGGCCGAAGAATCCCCGTAGAGGCCCGCGTAATGGGTAATAAGCCCCTTGTCAAGGTAATACAGCACGGTGTCCTGCACGCGGTAGAGCCGGTCTTTTCCCTTTTCAAGTTCCTGCACGCCCTCCGGGAAATCTCCCTTCGTCACCCTGCCGTCGACGCCGGAAAAAGAGGCCGTCGCGCACGAGAAGAGAAAACCCGGCAAAACCAGAAACATGAATGTTTTCAGCAGTTTCATGAGAGCAACCCTCCGGATCAATATCATGGGGCTTCGGAACTACAGACGAACCCGCGGAGTCCTGATTTCTTTTTTTATTTCGCTGTTCTGATCCATCCACAGGACAACGCCGGTTTCAATGTTCGTAAGGCGGGCGCTTACATAGTAGGTTCTGGTCATGATGTTACCCGACCTGTCCACTATGCCTTTGATGGAGCCGGTAAGCAGAAAATCCGCGCCGACCTCCATTCCCAGGGCCCTGGCCGTTTCCTCGCTCGCGTTCCCCTGCTGATCCTGCCGTTCCGCGCGGAGCTGCTCCCGTATGCCGCCGCCGGCGACGAATTCCGCCTTTTCGCTGTTGAAGATGGCCGATTCCATGGTCTCCGATATGATAGCCGGGCCAAGATGCTCGCCGGTTTCATTTGAAAAATTCCCCACCAGAAACACGGGAAGCCTTCCCAGGCTGTCCGCGATTCCAATTACCCGCCGGGAACTGAGGCACGACTGTATGAGGCTGGCGCAGACTATCTCGACATCCGTATTGTTCCAGTAGCCGCTTAAATCCGTAACGGTGTCCGCGCTTATCCGGTTTACCTGTGGGCCGGAAGCGCAGGCGGCGGCCAAAAAGACGGACGCAAACCACAGAACCCGGTATTTTTTCATATCCTTCCTCCTCTTTCATAAAAAGACGCGGAAGCATTTCCCGAAACCAGCCGGGTTTTGGGAAACGCTCACCATGTTTATCTTACCACAAGAGGCCGCGTTTATCAATAAAGTGAAGACGGCGTCCAGACGCCTTGACGAATCTTTCGAATGATGGTACAAACGAGTATATTTTATATCCTATCTAAAGGAGTCTTACATGAAAAAGACTTGTCTGGTGATTTTCGGGATTGTCTGCGCAATCATGGTGATGAGCTGCGGATCGACCCAACCCGCCGCCGCTCCCGTGGCGACGGACACGCCTGAATGGCTGAACAATTTCCCGCCTGAAGATGTACTGTGGGGAATCGGTACCGCGAAGCAGTCAAACGACAGCATGGCAATGCAGTTTGCCGAAATGCGGGCCCGCCAGTCCATTTCCTTCCAGTTGACCGCCGCGGTCAAGGCCATGCTTACCGACTACGGTGAAGACATGGGCGCCACCAATGTTACCCAGCTTCAGGAAAATGTCGGCCAGCAGTTGACCAACACCACCCTCACGGGCGCCACTCCCATCAACCGCTGGAAGGCCCCGGACGGGACCTGGTGGTATCTGGTCCAGTACAGCAAGTCCGACGCCGCGAAGCTGGCGACGAGCTTTGTTGACAACGAGGCCGCCCGTTACGCGGAATACAAGACCAGTGACGCGCTTGCGCGGATGAATGACGCCCTGGCGACCACAGCCAAACCGCCTGTTATCAGCGAATAACCGGAAAGGCGGAGCCGTACTCCGCCACCGCGGGGGGCTGTTTCCATAGGGGACAACCCCCTGTTCCATGTATTCAGGACCACAATGTCACAAAAAACAACGGTTGCGGCGTTTTTACTGGCGGTTATCGTATCGGGATGCGTAAGTCGCCCCGCCGCTCCCGTCCCTCCGGTCGAACAGGCCCTTCCCGACAGTCTCCTTTTTGTTGGTGTTTCGGCTGTATTGTCCAACAGGGAGGCGTCTATCCGGCTGGCGCTGGAAGACGCCGCCCGCAAGGTGGCTATCTACCATTCTGTAAATGGGGAATTTACCTCCAACCAGAACATCGGGTCAGGCGCTTTTGACTTCGCCCAGGCAACCCGGGCGTCAATACTATACGACGATAATTACAGAAATCTTGTCGACAGCCTCGTTTTTAATCCTGAAACAGATGTCCGTACAATTAACAACAGTATTTTTGTATACGTCAGATACGCCGCCCCGGTTCCCCCGGATATACCGTACCCCGCCTCCCTGTCGGAGGGGGGCGCAATGCCCGCCTGGGTGCTCAATCCTCCCGAAATCTCCGGGTATATTGTGGGGATAGGGTACGCCGGCCGCAGGGGGATCCACCGGGACACGGTGAATATCTCCTACGAAAACGCGTTTTATTCGGCGTTAAGAAACGTCTCTTCCAGCATAGAAGGCCGCGCCTCGAATTCCCAGGATTCCGGCATTCAGTACGGCTCCTCCACCAGCACCATGATCAGGACCGCGGGAACCCTGAAAGGTTTCTACGCCCTTGATTTCTGGGTCGATCCGTCCACTCTGGCGGTATGGACCCTTGCCGTCGCCAAACCCGGCGGAAATTGACCGTGAACGCCAAGGGAAGTTCCGTAAAGCGGACGCTGCTGTTTGCCGCCTGCGCGCTGGTTATGGCGCGTCTGTTTGCCGCGGGCGCCCAGGATGGGGGGGCCCGGGGGACGGCGGCGGACGCCCTTGGCAAAATGGAAGAAGCGCTGGCAAAACAGGAAGAAGACTTCAGCCCTGAAGACGAGTATTTTTTGGGCAGATCGGTAAGCGCGGTAATTCTGGAACGGTACAGGCCCTACACGGCAAGTCCCGGCCTTACGGCGTATCTTAACAAAATATGCTCTACCCTTGTCATAAATTCTTCCAGTCCCGGACTGTACAACGGCTACCATGTGATGATCCTTGACAGTTCCGAAATTAACGCCTTTGCCAGTACGGGGGGCCACATCTTTGTAACGCTCGAAATGGTGCGTATCGCCGGCGGCGAAGATATGCTGGCCGCCGTTATTGCCCACGAGATTGCCCACATACAGCTCAGGCACAGCATGCAGATGATAAGGGAAAGCCGGTTTTACCAGGAAATGTCGGCGGCGGCCGAACGCGCCCGGACCATGGCAAGCAGGGCAGAGCTGGGGCGGCTCTTTGACAACTCGGTCAGGGAAACGGTAAATACCATACTGGTGAACGGGTACTCCAGGGCCCAGGAATTTGACGCCGACGCCCTTGCCGTAGAGCTTCTGGCCGCGGCGGGCTATGAACCTTCAAACCTTATCGATGTCTTAAGGCTCCTTGACCAAAACAGGCCGGCCGCCGTCGCGGGAATCAACAAGACCCATCCGCCCCCGCAGCTTCGCATTTCCAATCTGGAAAAAATCACCGCGGAATACGCCCGGTACGGCAGAGAAGATCTCCGTCATTACAGGGCGGACCGTTTTGACAGGACGGTAAAAACCGGCGGCGCCGCCGGACGGTAGCACATCATGCGCCAATTCGAAGTCGTTTCGCCGTATAAGCCCGCGGGAGATCAGGGAGAGGCTGTGGCCGCGCTCGCGGAGGGCATACGCGGGGGAGACAAATACCAGACACTCAAGGGCGTTACCGGTTCGGGAAAAACCTTCACCATGGCGAAGATAATAGAGGCGGTGCAGATGCCGACCCTTGTTGTAAGCCACAACAAAACTCTGGCGGCCCAGCTCTTCCGCGAATTCAGGGGATTTTTTCCCCATAACGCCGTCGAGTATTTTGTTTCATATTACGATTACTATCAGCATGAAGCCTATGTGGCAAGCCGGGATCTGTACATTGAAAAGGACGCGTCCATCAACGACGAGATTGAGCGGATGCGGCTTTCGGCGACGCGGAGCCTCATGGAAAGGGAGGACGTGATCATCGTCGCTACCGTTTCCTGCATCTATGGCCTTGCCACCCCCGAGGTGTACCGGCAGATGACCGCCTCCTTTTCGGTGGGAGACACCATCGACGCCGACTCGCTGATAAGGCGGCTTGTGGAACTACAGTACGAAAGAAACGACGCGGTCCTTGAGCGGGGCCGTTTCCGCCGCCGGGGCGACACGCTTGAAATATACCCGGCGTATCTTGAAGACGCGTACCGCGCGGATCTGGACTGGAACAGGGTTGAACGGATCAGGCGCTTCGATCCTGTTTCCGGCAAAATACTGGAAGAACTGGACCGGGCGGTCATCTATCCGGCCAAGCAGTTTGTCATGCCCGGCGACATGATTTCAGGCGCCATAGGCCGCATCAGGGAAGAACTTGCCGAAAGGCTGGAATTCCTTAAAAGTACGGGAAAGACTCTGGAGGCCGAGCGGCTCAAAACGAGGGTGGAATATGACATTGAAATGCTCACCGAAATGGGCTACTGTCCCGGCATAGAAAATTATTCCGCCCCGATTGCGGGCCGCAGGCCCGGCGAAGCGCCCGATACCCTCATCGATTACCTTCCCAAAGCGCCCGACGGAACGCCAAGGCATCTGACCTTCATCGACGAAAGCCACGTCACCCTTCCGCAGATTGGGGCCATGTACGCCGGGGACCGTTCCCGCAAACAGAGTCTTGTGGATTACGGTTTCCGCCTTCCCTGCGCCCTGGACAACAGGCCCCTGCGCTACGATGAATTTGTAAAACGGCTTGACAGGACCATCTATGTTTCGGCGACTCCGGGAAAAACCGAAATCGAACAGTCGGGCCGGGTGGTGCAGCAGCTCATACGGCCGACGGGCCTTCTGGATCCTGAAATAGAGGTGAGGCCGAGCGAAGGACAGATGGAGGACATTTACGCCGAAGTAAAGAAACGCATAAAGGCCGGGGAACGTTCCCTTATTCTTACCCTGACAAAAAAAATGGCCGAAGATCTTACCGATTATCTTTCCGGCCTGGGACTCAAGGTTCGCTATATTCACAGCGAGGTTGAAACAATAGAGCGGGTTGAAATACTTACCAGTCTCAGACAGGGAGATTTTGACATCCTCGTAGGCATTAACCTTCTCCGTGAAGGGATAGATCTTCCCGAGGTTTCGTTCATCGCAATCCTCGACGCCGACAAGATAGGCTTTCTCCGTTCGCTCACGAGCCTCGTGCAGATCATAGGCAGGGCGGCCCGCAACGCCGCCGGAAAGGTTATCATGTACGCCGACAGGATGAGCCCCGCCATGGAAGAGGCTATCGCCGAAACCGGACGGCGGCGGCAGATACAGATGGATTACAACAAAAAGCACGGCATTACCCCCGCCACGGTAAAAAAGGCCATAGCCTCCATTCTGGAACGCCATATTGAGGAGGCCGAAAGCGCCGCCGCCGTGTCCATCGAGGTACTCAAAAAATCCTACAACGTGCTTGTTCCCGCCCAGCGGAAAAAACTGGTCAAGGCACTCGAAAACGAGATGCTCGAACACGCAAAGAAACTTGAATTTGAGGAAGCCGCGGCTATACGCGACGAAATACAGCGCGTCGGCGAACTGGGCAGGGCGGGAACAGGCCGGGCGTCCGCGGCGGGCAAAACATCCGGAACACGAGAAAGAAAAAAACAGGGGACGGGAAGCTGAACCGGAAATTGCCGGCCTGGACACTGTATTCCATATTTTATATAAAACGTGATACAGTAGAAACTGTTCCAAAACTTCAGTTTTGGAACAGTTTCTTACCCCAGTAGCCTGATTTTGAAAACTTCGGTTCCCGGGCAGCCTGGCGTTCATGCCGGCATGAATGCCGCCGGAAAAAACCGAATGTCTGTCCGGCGTCAAAGGAGTTTGACATGCACAAATTGCCGCATAATCCACTTGACAAAACAAGGGAACATACAGTATCATTA
>JAIRXH010000028.1 GCA_031268385.1 Treponema sp.
CCGAAGCGGCCCGCTTCAAGGGCGGCCCGCAGTTTTTGTACCGGGGCGTTAAAACGGTTCTGGAAGCAGACCGCCAGTTTCTTCCCGGCCTTTTTCGCCGCGGCGATCATGGCGTCCGCATCGGCGGTAGAGAGTGCCATGGGTTTTTCGCAGATAACGTGGCAGCCGGCAGAGAGGCAGTCCAGGGCAATGTCTTTGTGCTTCCCCGATTCGGCGGCAATAGTTACCAGGTCAGGCTTCAATTCCGCAAGCATTGTCCGGTAATCCGCATAGGTCCTGACACCGGATCCGGGAACATTTTTTTGGTATTCGGCGGCTCTCGCCGCAGTGCGTTCCACAAGCGGATCACAAGAGGCCTCAAGGCGCATTGAAGCGGCATTGTTGACAAATGCTTCAATATGCTTGACGCTGATCCTGCCGCATCCGATTAACGCCGCCCTTGTCATTTCCCTACCTTTGCCATTGCCCGGAACCGCGAATTGCTTTTGATTAATTCATCGTATGTTCCCTGGGCGGTAACAAGTCCCTTTTCCATAAGACAGACCATGTCACACTCCTGAACGGTGGAAAGCCGGTGGGCAATAATGATGACAGTTTTTGAATGCAAAAGATTATGAATCGCGTCCATCACGGCGTCTTCCGTTATTGAGTCAAGGGCGCTTGTGGCTTCGTCCATTACCAGTATATTGGGATCATGGTACAGGGAACGGGCAATGCCGATGCGCTGCCGCTGGCCGCCCGAAAGGCGGACCCCCCGTTCGCCGACAAGAGTGTTATAACCGCCGGGAAGTTCTTCCGCGATAAAATCATGCAGATTCGCGATGCGGGCGGCACGTTCAATGGCGGCGGAATCCCGCATGTCTTCGGGAATGCCAAAGGCGATATTCGCCGCTACCGTGTCGTCGCTCAGATAAATCTGCTGGGGTACATAACCAAAATTACGCTGCCACGCGGAAAGGCCGGGACCTTCGTGCATTTCGGAAGTTATGACAGGCTCCCCGTCCACGAGTATTGAACCGTCCGAAGGCGAAAGGAGCCCCATGATAACATCAACCAGCGTCGTCTTTCCGCAGCCGGTAGCCCCGACAAGGCCTACGGTTGTATTCTTGATGATACGTAGATCAATTCCCCTGAGGACAGGCTCGCGGGAAGACTGATAGGAGAATCGTATTTTTTCCAGCTCCAGATCCCGGGTAAAGGGGAAGGGGGGCAGAACAGCACTCATCGCCTGTTTGTCCGGTATATCGGGCGGAAGCGCAAGGGTCGTCATGTCGTTAAGCACCGATTCCACAATGTGCCGGTGATAGCGGATCTGCGTTACATTCTGAAATGCCGTCTGGAATCCGGGTACAATACGCATGATGGCAAACGCATAGACCGCCAGAGTCGGCATGATCTGCATGAAAGATCCGCTTGCAAACATCAACACAAGAACCATCGCCATGGTAAAACCTATTGAAAGCGACTGCATGGCCTGGTTGGGAAGCATCGACAATATCTGCTGCGACGCCTGGGCTGCGGTATTCTTTCTGACACCAAGACTGTACAGATAGGAAAAAAACGGCTCCTTCCCCAGTATTTTTACATCCTTGATTCCGCCGAAAGCCTCGGAAGTATATTTATAACGCATGATGTTCGATTCCCACACTTCTTTACCGCGGCGGGCAAGCCGGGACTTGATAAAAATATAAATCAGGGAATAGGTCAGACCGAACACCACCAGCGCCATCAGGGCTACAAAGGGATTCATTACAATGATAAAAACAAGCAGGGTAACCGTCAGAACGCCGTACACAAAAGTATTCATGACAGGAAACAGGAGGCCGTCAACAACCACATCGACTTCGGCAAGAATGCTTTTGGACAATTCGCTGGAATTATGATTCAAAAAAAAACTGTACGGCTGATACATGTATTGCCTGAAAAGGCGCAGGCCCAGAGAATAACGCCTGTTTGCCGAAAAACGGTACACCACATACAATGTGGATATTTTAAAGGCCATCGCGGCAAGCACCAGCGCAAAAACACAGACGGCCAGAAAAACAAGAAACATTTCCAGCCTTTGAAATTGAAGCGTCCGGTAAAAAAAATTCAGGACCGGCTGGGTCTGTACAACAGAGGGATTTACGAGAACCGCCACAAAAGGACCAAGGGAACCTACGCCAATCAAATCAAAGAACGACGAACACAATACGGCGATGAATATGGGTATAAGCCGCCCCCGTTCACGGGGAGTAAGCAGGGAAATTAATGTAAAAAGCGGTTTCATGTTTTACTTTCCCTATGCCCTGTTCCCGTAATTTTTTTTCACCCAGTTAAGATATTCACCGCTTCGTATGCTGTCTATCCACGCGGTGTTTGAAAGATACCAGTCCACAGTTTCACGGAGACCTTCCTCGAAGGTCATCTGCCGTTCCCAGCCCAGCTCGCGCTTTATTTTTGAACAGTCTATGGCGTAACGGCGGTCATGGCCGGGCCTGTCCCGCACAAAACGTATGGTTTCGCGGACCTTCGCCGGATCGAGTCCCGCCTTTTCGGAAACCAGCTCTATCAGTGTGTAGAGGAGCCTGATATTTTCCCACTCGTTTTCCCCGCCTATGTTGTACTTTCCGCCGTGTTCCCCTTTTTGCATGATGATCCAGACCGCCCGGTTATGATCTTCCACATACACCCAGTCGCGGATATTCTTCCCGTCGCCGTATACCGGCAGCGGCTTCCCTTCCAGCATGTTGAGGATCATGAGGGGAATGAGTTTTTCCGGAAATTGACAGGGGCCGTAATTGTTGGAACAGTTGGAAAGAGTAACCGGCAGCCCGTAAGTGTGATAATAGGCCATTGCCAAATGATCGCTTGACGCCTTGCTTGCCGAATAGGGGGACCGGGGATCGCAGGGGGTCGTCTCGGTGAAACGCCCCGTTTCGCCCAGCGACCCGTAAACCTCATCGGTACTGATATGATGAAAGAGCGTGTCCTCCCGCATCGTCCCGGAACCGTCCGTCCAGCACTGCCGGGCGGTGTCCAGCAGGGTAAAAGTTCCCATTACGTTGGTTCTGATGAACGCCTCGGGTCCCAAGATGGAACGATCCACATGGCTTTCCGCGGCAAAATGGACCACCGTATCAATGTCGTAGGTTTTAAACAGAGATTCCACAAGGGAACGATCGCAGATGTCGCCCTTTTCAAAAAAATAGCGGACATCCGTATTGTCCGCGGTGTTTACGCCGGAATACGAGGTTCTGCCGTACGCCGCCTCAACATCCGCAAGGCTCGCGGGATTTCCCGCGTAGGTCAACGCGTCAAGGTTGACAATTCTGCCCGCGAAACCGGGAGTTTTTTCAAGAAGGGTACGGATAAAATTGCAGCCGATAAATCCCGAGCCGCCTGTGACCAGGACATTTTTCAGGGAACGCATACGATTAATTCATCTCCGCCAGATATTTTTCAAGGCTTTTGTTCCATTCCGGTATCGCAAGCCCCAGCGCCGATCTGATCTTCGCCTTGTCCAGTACCGAATATTCGGGCCGAGTTACCCTCGCGGGAAATTCCGCGCTGGTACAGGGTTGGACCGCGCAGTCCCTGGAGAGCAGTCCAAGACGGCGGCTCCGCGAGTAAATCTCCCCGGCAAAATCAAACCAGCTGATATTCCCCTCGTTGGTGTAGTGATAGATGCCAAAGGGAACCTTTCCGCCGCCGTCCACCGTGTTTACAAGGGCAAGTACCGCGCCGGCAAGATCAAAGGCCCAGGTAGGGCTGCCGCGCTGATCGTTCACCACTTTCACGGTATCCCGCTCTTTCATGAGCCTGAGCATGGTATGCACAAAATTGCCGCCGTATCTGCCGTAAAGCCAGGCGGTTCTGATGATGTATGTCTCCCCGTTGTTTTCAAGAACGGCGTTTTCCCCGTCCCGCTTGGCAAGGCCGTATACGCCTACAGGATTGGTTTGATCATCTTCACGGTAGGGACGCGGACCCCGGAGGCTTTCATCATAAACGCCCTTCCCGTCAAACACATAGTCGGTGGAAATATGGATGAGCCGGGCGCCTGAGTCTCCGGCTGTCTTTGCGATGTTGGCCGCGCCCAGAACGTTGAGGCGGCGGCAGGCTTCACCGTCATCCTCGGCCCTGTCCACGGCGGTATAAGCGGCGCAGTTAACAATCCAGGAGAGAGACGCCGCTCCGCGAATCGACGCGGCGCGGGCGGCAAGCGCCGCGGGATCGGTAATGTCAACTTCCCGGTCCGTACCGGTAAAGGGGATTCCCCGTTTTTCCAGCAGGCGGGAAATTTCCGTTCCCAGCATGCCTTTGTTGCCAATCAGCCATAACATGGCAGTTTTTTATCCTTGCCGGAAAGCAGATAGTCCATCCCAAGATTCGGCCAGTCTATGCCGACCGCGGGATCGTTCCAGACGATTCCCCCTTCGTCTTCGGGATGATAAAAATCGGTGCATTTGTAGGCAAAAACGGCGAATTCACTCAGCACCAAAAATCCGTGCGCAAAGCCTTCGGGTATCCAGAACTGATTCTGCCTTTCACCGCTCAAAATCACCGCGTGCCATTTTCCCCGGCTGGAAGAACCGGGCCTTATATCCACAGCCACGTCAAAAACCTCGCCCGATATGGCCCTGACCAGCTTGCCCTGCGGATGGGCCTTCTGGAAGTGGAGACCCCGAAGTACGCCGCGCACGGAACGGGACTGGTTGTCCTGAACAAAACGCACTCCGATGCCCGAAGCGGCAAAATCACGCTCCGACCAGGCCTCAAAAAAATACCCCCGATCGTCCCCGAAAACCCTGGGCTGTATCTCGCAAAGACCCTCAATGGGACAAGGCTTGAAGTCAAATGGCATTACGGATTCTCCGCGATATATTTCAGGTATTCTCCGTATTCGGTCCTGTAGGAAGCCGCCAGGGCCAAAAGATCGTCCTTTGTTATCCAGCGGTTCGTATAGGCAATCTCTTCTATGCAGGATACATACATTCCCTGCCGCTTCTGTATGGTCTGTATAAACGCGCCCGCCTCAAGGAGGCTGTCATAGGCGCCGGTATCAAGCCAGGCCATGCCCCGGCCCAAAAGCTCAACCGTGAGCCGGTTCTGTTCAAGGTAGGCGTTATTCACCGAGGTAATTTCGATTTCCCCACGGGCGGAAGGCCTGACGTTCTTCGCGATTGCTATGACGCTATTGTCATAGAAGTAGAGCCCCGGCACCGCGTAGTGGGATTTTGGCCTTGCGGGTTTTTCCTCTATGGAAATGGCCCTGCCGTTCCGGTCAAATTCCACCACACCGTAGGCCGACGGATCTTTTACCGGATAGCCAAAGACAACGCCTCCGCCTTCCCCCGAAACCCTTGATGCCGCCCGCATGAGGGTTTCGCTGAATCTGCTGCCGTAAAAAACATTGTCTCCCAGCACAAGGGCGCAGGGGTCTTTCCCGATAAATTCTTCGCCAAGTATAAAAGCGTCGGCCAGCCCCCGGGGGCTTTCCTGGATCTTGTAGTCAAAGCGCATCCCCAGCCATTCGCCGCCGCCAAAGAGTTCCCTGAAAAGGCCAACATCACGGGGAGTGGAAATGATCAACACCTCCCGTATACCCGCAAGCATCAGCGCCGACAGGGGGTAGTAGATCATCGGCTTGTCATAAAGCGGCAGTATTTGTTTTGACACCGCCCTGGTCAGGGGATAAAGCCGTGTACCGGCTCCCCCCGCAAGGATTATGCCTTTCATGTTCATCCGGTCTCCTGTGGGTTTTCAATCGGAATGGCTGTAACGGTAACTGCCGCTCAGGGAAACAAGCAGGACAAGACTGACCGGACGGTTGAACTTGTCCGCGTTGCTTGTATAATACGTTCCGTTTTTGCTTCCCAGAGCCAGGGGAACGGCCATGGAAACACGTATGTGGGGAAACGGATCAAAGTAAAGACCGGGCACCAGTTGTACGGATTTTTCATTAACCGCGTAGAGACACTGGGTAAAAAGATGCAGCCCGTTAAAGCCCGGACTGTACACCACATTGAAGGCGCAGTTGTAACCCTTGATGAAAGGAACGGTTTCTTCATCCCTGATATTCGTCCTGGGGTTGTACCGCAGAACGCCGCCTTCGCCGTTGTAATAGAATTCTCCGTTAAGCCGGAGCTTCTCGCCAAAGAAGAACCGTATAAAACCAAAACTGGCGGAAAACTTCATCTCGCTCCAGGGATCATGCCGCATGGAAATGAGCGCCTCCGCGTAGACTTCGGTATCAAGGATGGTGCTTTTGACGGAAACATAATTTCTGAACGGCATGTCTTTCAAATAAAAAAATCCAAAGTCCATATCCGCCCAGGTAAAGGCCAGATTGAATCTGCCGCCGTATCCTATTTCATCGGGATCCGGGCTGCTTGTAGTGGCGATAAAATCGGCGCGGGTCATCGCAAGAAATTCAAGCCCGCCTATCCCCAGGGGAATGTTCACCCTGGCCAAGTAGGAATCGCCGCCGCTTGAACCCGCGGGAACTCTTGCCAGAAGGTTGGTGTAGGGATAATTGGGGGAAATACCCCAAGTATGAAGGTACTTGCCAACGCGGAAAAAGGCGTAATCCTGCAGATTATAATCAAAAAACAGTTCGTTGAGCACAAACTGAAAAGGGGGCAGCACAAACTGAAAATCATTTTTGACCCGCAGATGTTTTGAAATCTGAAAATCAAGGACAAGGCCGGAATTCATTCCCCCGCCGGCGCCGTGGGAAAAATCCTGCCTTCCGCCGCCGAACCAGGGCGCCTCCCTTAAGCCCGGCGAAACGCCGCCGAAAAAGAAATAATACGCTTCGAGGGAAAAACCAATGCGCCGCAGAAGATCCGAAAGAACATTTGCGGCGGCGGACTTTTCCCCGGCATCTTCCGCCGTCCGGCCGTCTTCCGCCGTCCGGCCGTCTTCGGCCGTTTCCCCGGCGGCGTCCGCGTCCGGGACAACGGGAAGTTCGTCAAAGAGGGAATCAACATCCCTGTCCAGAAGATCCGTTTCGTCCGCCCTGGCCTGAAACGGCGAAAAGAAAAACAGAAAAACAAGCATAACGCACGCGAAAAACACATTTTGGACGGCCCGGCCGGCGCCCGGCGGACCGGCGCCGGTTTTCCGCGTCACCGGTTTACCGATTCAAGGAAAGTTTTTGAAAACACCGAATCGGCCATTTTTTCAAATGAAGGCTTCGTTATGGTTATCTGCGTCCGCTCCTTGACAAAAACGCCGTTAATAACGGCGCCGCGGAGTTCATCCACAAAAAGAAAACGCTGGGGAACAAAGCGGCCGCCTATATGGTAATAATCGGGAATAGCCGTGGTCCGCAGAAGCTGGCCGGACAAACTGTAGTCCTCGCTTTTCCTGACAAGCCCGTCCCCGCTCACCCATATCTTCATCCGGGGATAGGTAACTTCATCACTGACGGCTTCCAGGGAGAGGACCCGGCACTCAAAACGGCCCAACGCCGCGTTTTCGCCGCCTGTAACACGGTAATCGCCGGCCAGGGTTGACCGGGTAAAGTCTGAATTGCGGGCATTGGTATTCTGAAAACGCTCCGCGCTTGATGTGGTATTAAAGCGGCGGCCTTCGGGATCGTAGATCCACAGGGTCTTTCCCTGTTTAAGATACCCCTGGCCCCGGCTGATCGCCGGCTGCATTATGACGATTACGTAGGTCTCGCTGGAATCCCGCCTGAACACTCCCGCTACAGTGGTAGAGCGGGCCTGTCCCGGTTTTTCCTGGACAATGGTATATTCGGCGGAAAAATCCGTATCGTAGTAGCTGACCAGCGCGTCAACCTGCTCAAGCAGTTCCTGATCGGAGACTGCCCAGAGGGAGGAGGAAACAAAAAACATGACGGCAAGTATTTTCTTCATACCAGCTAAAACCACATTCCCCCTCCGGCGTTACCGCTACAGCCCCTGAAGCATGCGGGTCAGGGGACTACGGACAAAACGGAAAGCGGGAAACCAGACTGCGGCAAAGAGCATGCAGAAAAGGACCGCCACATTCGTCAGCATGGCCGGAAAGCGGTACAGGGCGGTGAGCCGGCCGTCTTTCATAAAAATTTCAAAACTGGGAAACCACGAAAAGGAAAGAAAGCCAAGGCCCCAGACAATAATACGGGCAGCGGCAAAACCGCCGGCAAGGGAAAGAAGCCCCAGTCCGAATACCTCCAGCACAAGGACGCGCGTTACATCGGATTCGTAAAAGCCAATGGCCCGCATGGTCCCCAGTTCCTTCACGCGTTCGTGGAGAACAAGCCTGAATGTTACCGCGGCGCTGACCAGAATGATAAGAAGCATCATGACATAAAGAAATCCGGTAAGTATATTCATCGCGTCCAGCAGTTCCGATATTTCCGAAAGCAGTACCGGAATGCTTGCCACAAAGAGCGTAATCCCCGGCTGGACATGAGCCGCTTCAAAGTCCAGTTCGGCCCTGTTTGTGACCAAAGGACCGGTTTGAACCATTTTTTCAAGTTCCGCCTGAAACGCCGCCTTTTTTCTTTCCATGCTCCGGCGGTCCCTGAAATAAAAACCTATACTGGAACATTCGTCATCCGCAAATTCAACAAGCCTGTTAAGCGACAACCGGGAGACATAGGCCTTGTAGTAACCGAAAATGGTGGCGTCATTCACCACCGCGGACACGGTATACAGGGCGGTGTTCTTCCGGCCCGTGCGCGTCTCGGTTTCAATGATAATACTGTCCCCCTGCCGCGCGCCCAGCGTCCCGGCTACCGGAGCCGAAAGTACGATGCCGTTATCCCCTTCAAGGGGAAAAAGAGGGGCTTCCGTATAATCAAGCGCGCTGAAATAGGGCTCTTCGGCGTCCCAGTCGACCCCAATGACATATTTCAGATTTACCGCCGTCCCGTTAAAATAAAGAACGCCCCCCCGGCTGCCGCAGTTGGTTCTCTTTACCACACGGTCGAAATCCAGCCGCGCGTTCTCCGCGGCCCGCATGAGGGAGGCCATGTATTCACTGCTTATGTGCTGAAAAAAACCAAAATCCGTGTCCTGCGCCAGAACTATCAGGTCCCCGGCATAATGGGACTGCGAGCTGTTATACACATTCTCGTACATCCCGTCTTTTACCGAAACAATGACCGTTACAATGCCGAAGCCGAATACCAGCGCCAGGAAAAGGAAAAAATAACGCCGGCGGTAACAGTACAGGTATGTTGCGGCAAGCTGGACTATTTTAAGGCTTTTTGTCATCCCTGCCGTACCGCTTCCACGGGATCTATGCGCACCGCCGTTTCCACCGGATACAGGGACGCGGCAAAACCCAGAACCGCCGCCACCGCGAAAGAAAGGGCCGCCATTTCGGGAATAAAAACCAAATTCACCGTTTCCCCTCCCAGAAGGGACGCGATAAGGGTATTGGAAATACGCAGATCAAGGGAATTAACGATACGGATACACACAAAACCGGCAAGTACCCCCAGAACACCGGCGGCAGCGGCAAGGAACCCGTTTTCTCCAAGAATAAGACCGCGTATGCAGGCGTCCTCCGCGCCCATCGCCCGGAGGGTTCCTATTTCCCTGGTCCGCCTGAAAACCGCTATCAAAAGGATGTTCGCCGCCGCAATGATCCCCGCCACACTGACCAGGAACATCCCGGAGTTGAAAAGAGCCTGTACCATCAGCATAATAATCGCCGAAATTCCCGCCGCCATGCGCCAGTTTACCGCCCGGACTCCGTACGGGGCAAGTTTTTTGTTAAGGGAAGCGATTAACGCCGAAGCCGAAACTCCCTTCCTGAATTTCAGGATGATAAAATTCCAGTCTCCTCCCACAAACGGGAGGACGCTTTCTTCTTTTGACGCGCTCAGGAAAGACATGAGGACATCGGCCGAAAAGGCGTCCCTGGAACCGGCGCTTCCGGCGTTGTCCGCGCCGTTTGCGGAAAGGACTTCCCCGCCGGAAAAATCTTCGCCAAAGATCCCGTCAATGGAAACATCCAGAAGGCCCAGAGCCTCCCCGCCGACGGCGACATCCGAAGACGCCACCTGAATGGACGCGAGAACCCGGGCCGTCTGGGGATCGGCAAGAATCACCTCGTTCATAAACTGACCGGGATTCCGGTAGCTGAAAATACCGACAAGGGGCACTTCCCGGATCTTGAAACCCGTCTTTCCGGCGGAGGTAAACAGCATGGGATCCCCTGCCGCGGGACGAATGCCGGTCTTTTCGGCGATACGATCCGCCCTTTCCGAGGTGATCATGCCGCCGTATTCACCTGAAGCCAGAAAACGTCCCTCTTCCAGCCGTATGCCCCCAAAAAGGGAAAAATACGTGTCCGCGTCAACGCCGGCAAGAAGGGCTGCCTCGCGGGCGCCGTCAAGATCAAGATACACACTGCAGGAAATCTGGCTTGTAACGCCCGCGATTCCCCGTTCCGACCTGACCGCCTCCATGACCGCGTCGTAGGCAGGCAGCATGGGAATTGTAAAGTATTCATCAATAACGGGCGTATTGGCCCCGAAAAGGTTCATGGTGACAGCGCCGGTCTTCTGGAGCACCGCGTCGCCGGTCAGGCTTTCCACAAAGGCCTCGTGAAGGCTCCGTTCCGATCTGCCCAAAAGACTGTTTCCCATAAAAAAAAGAAAGGTGATCACCGTAATAAGCAGAATAATAACAAGGCTGTTTTTCCTGTTTCTGACGGCATTTTTGAAGGCGAGAAAGAAGATCATTCCGCGGCCTGCTTTTCCGGGCCGGCCTTTTTCCGCCGGTTCGATTCAACCGCGCCGTCTCTGAGGAAAATCACGTGATCGGCCATCTCCCAGATATCCGGATCGTGCGTCGAAAAGATAAAGGTGGTTCCGTCTTCCCCATTCACCTTCTTCATCAATTCCAGAATGCGTTCCCCGGTAGCCGAGTCAAGATTGGCGGTAGGTTCGTCGGCGATAACAATTTCGGGCCGCGTTACCAGGGCCCGCGCGATGGCGACACGCTGCTGCTGCCCCCCGGAGAGTTC
Source organism: Treponema sp. (assembly GCA_031268385.1). Lineage (GTDB taxonomy): Bacteria > Spirochaetota > Spirochaetia > Treponematales > Breznakiellaceae > JAIROE01. The sequence continues at coordinate 10,978 of JAIRXH010000028.1, forward strand.
CGCGGGAAGGTGCTTCTTCCGGTCCGCGAGCCCCACTTCCTCAAGCAGATTTTCGACACGTTCCCGCCTTTCCTTTTTGGAACCTCCCTTTTTCGCGATAACCAGGGGAAGTTCCACATTCTCAAACACATTCAGAACCGGAAGAAGGTTAAAAGACTGGAACACAAAACCGATAAGATCCCGGCGCATGCGGGTCAGTTCCCGCCTGCCCAGACCGGCGGTATTTCTGCCGCTGAACAAAACCTTCCCTCCTGTGGGCCTGTCGATAAGCCCCAGAATGTTCATGAGGGTGGTCTTTCCCGAACCCGAAGGCCCCGCAACGGAAATAAAATCCCCCCGTTCAAGGGTCAGGTTGATCCCCTTGAGGGCATCTACGCTGATACGGCCCATGGGATAGGATTTGTAAAGATCTTGCAGATATATCAAGGAAAAACCTTCGGCGCTTCGCATCCCGGTTGGGATCCGGGGGAAAACTCTTCAACCCTGAACCGGTTCCAAAATCTGACATTAAAGCAGCATTGATTTATTCGCATTCGAATAAATCAATGCTTCCCTGGGAGCCGCCTTCAGTTCATCCGGACAAAGCACACCCTTTTCCATCGTAAAAAATGGAACAAGGGCGCAGATCCGTTTTCATAACCCGGCCGCCGCCGAAACAGGCTTGCCGGATTGTCTAACAGGCTGTTGAAAAAGTGGATTTTTAACACTAGTCGTGTCAAAAATCCCGATTAAACGCCTGTTTTGGCAGGCTGCAAGGTAGAAAATTCGCAGTTTCACCGCGAATTTTCTTTATTTC
>JAIRXH010000185.1 GCA_031268385.1 Treponema sp.
TGGGACGACGACAGGCGGGCCGCGTCGTTTGTGTCGGCCCGTGACAGCGCGGCCCGGCTTTTCGCCCGGTATGTAGCTTCGGTAACAGACGGCCTGCCGGAAAACGGCCTTCCCCGCAATGTGCGCTACGCTGCGGCCCTGTTTGAGGCCCTCGCCGCCTATGGAATGAACTACGTGATCGACCCCGCCTCTTCCTTTACGGAGCTGTCCGGGGACGCCTCCGCGCTGGACAGCCTTAACTATCCCTACCAGACCCTGTACTACCGGGGCGGGGACTGCGACGACCTTTCGATACTGTACTGCGCCCTGCTTGAGGCCCTTGAGGTTGATACGGCGTTTATTACCATACCAGGACATATTTATATGGCCTTTGATACAGGCATTGAAAACGGCATGGCGTTTAACACCGGAACGGAAAACAGCGCCGTTTTTGCCGCCGGGCAGGACGATGTAATAGCGCATGGCGGACGGCTCTGGATGCCGGTGGAGGTTACGGTTCCCCATGAAGGGTTTTACCGGGCATGGCGTATTGGGGCGCGGGAATGGAGGGCTGCCCTGGACGGCAGCCTGTCCGGGGCAGGCCGGCAGTTGTATCCCATGCGGGAGTCCTGGACACTGTACCCGCCGGTAACGGTACCGGAGGCGGGGGACCGTCCGCCTGCCTTGCCGGAAAAAGGAGAGATTGAAAGACGGTTTGGGAAAGCCTCGGAGATGTTGAAAAGACAGGTTCAGCCTCCGGAATATCCGGCCGCACCGGGAATGGCAGGTCCCTGAGTGTAGGGCAAGCTCCGGGGAAGGTATTTTGCCCAAAAACTGCGGTTTTGGGCTGGGGAGTTTTGCGGCGGGGCGTGTATGCTTCATGCGGCGCGGGGCTTTGATGGCGGCGGGGATCCAAGCGGGCGGCGCGAGGGGTCGAAAAGCCCAAAACTCCCCCGGTAAAACCCGCAAGGCGGGTTTTACCCCCTCACGTTACAGGGATGAAAGGACACCCAATAATTTTTTCAGGAGGTGGCAGGGGGAAAAACGCCCTCCGCCACGCACCCCTGGAGTTTTACGGCATCCAAACTCCGCGCTGCCTTGGAACCCCGCGCCCCCGCCGCAAAACTCCCCAGCCGAAGGCGAAGCTCTGCTTTGTCTTCGGCCAAGGACACCCAACGATTTTTCAGGGGGTGGCAGGGGGAAAACGCCCTCCGCCACGCACCCTTGGAGTTTTACGGCATCCCCGCCCTGGAGTTTTCGCCTCCGCGAAAACTCCCCAGGCGAAGGTGAAGTAGAGCTTCACCTTCGGTCCGCGCAGCCTTCGAACCCCCCGCAGCCGCCGTAAAACTCCCCAGCCCAAAACCGCAGGTTTTGGGCACATTGCCTTCCGGTCCGTCTTCATGCTATCTTCATATCGCGTTATGACGAACGGCGGACAGGGCTGATGCCGGAGGAGGTTGTATGGTTATAAAACGGAACGAAATGAAAGGCGAGTCAAAAGAGCAGATGCGGGGAGGGGAAGGGACGGTCTCCTTTGTTCATTTTGCCGACTGTACAAAAGAAAAAAACATACGAATGCTGGCGGAACTTACCCTGCCGCCCGGCGCGTCCATCGGGTACCATCAGCATGACGGTGAAACCGAATACTTTCTTGTTGTTTCCGGAAGCGGCGTTGTCAGCGACAACGGCGCCGAAAGGCCGGTCGCGGCGGGCGACGCTGTCGTCACCGGCGGCGGCGCGTCCCACGGTGTCAAAAACACGGGAAGCGTTCCCCTGGTCATGCACGCGGTCATTGTTACCTACTGAAGATGTGCGGCATAGTCGGATACATAGGGAGTGAAGAGGCGGCGCCCATTCTGCTGCGGGGGCTGCGGAAGCTCGAATACCGGGGCTACGATTCGGCGGGAATCGCGGTGCTGGGGAAAGCGGGGCTGAAGGTGTGCAAGTCCAAGGGGAGGCTCGGGGCGCTGGAAGAAAAAATCGCCCTGGAAACCGCCTCCGCTTCCGGCGACACGGCGCGGGGAGAGGCCGCCTTTGAGGGAACCATGGGCCTGGGCCATACCAGATGGGCGACGCATGGGGAGCCTTCGGATGTCAATTCCCATCCGCATACCGATGTATCAGGCAGAATTGCCGTGGTACACAACGGCATCATAGAAAACCACGCGAAGCTCCGCGTCTGGCTTAAAGATCACGGCGTCGGTTTCCGCAGCGAAACGGATACGGAAGTCATAGCCCACCTTATCGATTTTCACTACAACGGCGATCTGCTCCGTGCGGTAATGGAAACCGTACAGCGGCTGGAAGGTTCCTACGCACTGGGAATTATCTGCGAGAGTGAACCCGGCAGGATCATCGCGGTACGCAGGGAAAGCCCCCTCGTGGCGGGAACGGCCGCGGGAAGCAACTTCATTGCCTCGGATGTGCCCGCCCTTCTGGAACACACGCGGGATGTTTATTATCTTGACGACAGGGACATTGCCGTGCTGTTCCGGGACCACATTGAATTTTACAACGGCGAAGGGCAGCCTGTTTCAAAGGAAACCGCGCGGGTAAGCTGGGACGCCTCCGAGGCGGAAAAAGGCGGCTATGAACATTTCATGCTCAAGGAAATTCACGAACAGCCCAAAGCCCTCATCGATACCCTGCGGCCAAGAATACAGAACGAAGAGGGCGCCCTGGGGAACGGTTCCGCGCCTTTCCGTTCAATTGACCTTGAAGAGATAGGCTTTGATTCGTCCTGGGCCCCGGCGGGCCGGGTGGTAATTGCCGCGTGCGGCACCGCATGGCACGCGGGGATTGTCGGCAAATACGCGTTCGAGCATTACGCGCGCATTCCTGTCGAAGTTGATGTTGCTTCCGAATTCCGCTACCGCGGCCCGGTGCTTGATCCGGTACAACCGGGCGGGGACATTTTTATCATCATAAGCCAGTCGGGCGAAACCGCCGACACGCTGGCGGCAATGCGCATGGCGAAAAAGGAGGGCGCGCGGATAATCGCCGTGACCAATGTAGTAGGATCGACGCTTGCCCGCGAGGCGGATCTTGTCATGTATACCTGGGCGGGCCCGGAAATCGCCGTGGCGTCTACCAAAGCCTTTACTACGCAGCTCATGTGTTTGTACCTCATGGCGGTGCGGCTTGGTTTCCTGCGCGGCGTGCTTGACGGCGAAGCCTGTGCCGCCGTGCTGGAGGCGATGGAAAAAATTCCTCCGGCCGCCGAAAAGATACTTTGCGAAAAAGAAAATATTCAGCGTTTTGCAAGCAGGCAGTTCAACAAGACCAAGGTGTTCTACATGGGCCGCCTCTTCGATTACGCGGTCAGTATGGAAAGTGCGCTTAAATTAAAGGAAGTGAGCTACATACATTCCGAGGCGTTTGCCGCCGGGGAGCTGAAGCACGGCCCCATCGCGCTCGTGGATCAGCACACGCTGGTAACGGCAATCTGCACGCAGAGCCGCCTCTTTGACAAAATGGACTCCAACATAAAGGAAATAAAAGCCAG
>JAIRXH010000010.1 GCA_031268385.1 Treponema sp.
TGCAAGGGGCGTCACCAACGACTGGTCCAATTACGCCATCTTCTACACCGATTCAACGCGGAACGCTCTTACGCTGCTGGCGGACAAAACACAGTACATCACCGGAGTCGCGGCGGACGGTTACGCGGGGGGATCCTTTTTTATTGCCACCGCCGGAACCGGAATATACAAGGTCGCCTGGCAGGCTTCGGGAACCCCCCTCGCCCCCGCGGCGCTGGTGCCGGGAACGGAATGGCTTAACATTTCGGGAATCGTCAATCTGGGGGACATGGTCGTTTCCGATACCGCTGTGGAACAGCCCGGCAGCGAAATAACGGCCATTGCCCGGAGCGGCGTCCTGTACGATATAACCGCTTCGGCCGCCGCGATACGGGGCAGCATATCACGCATGTCGAAATGGAGCCGGTCTCTGTCGCTCTGGCAGGACCCTGTCGATTCCTCAAAACGCAGTCTCCTCATCAACCTTGACGGCGAATATTCAACCTACGGTTACGGCGAAATACCGCTGCTGTCTTCGGGCGGTGTTTTCGGACTGGGTGGGGGGCATGTTACCTGCGCCAAACCGGGCGCCGGGGGTTCCAACCCCTATACCGATTCGGGGGACTACGACAATTCCATAGGAAAATATTCCATCAACCAGATGATGCAGGCGCCGTATTCCGTCGATACCCGGATGACCCTCTTCGCGGCGACGGTACAGAACGGGCTTTGGTCCTACAAACTGCGGGAAGACGGGTGGCAGTGGAACATGGAGGAATGAGCGATCTTTTCTCAGCGCAAAATGTCAGGGCCGAAGGTACATGGGAAAGTCCGGGGCCGCTCGCGGATCGCATGCGGCCGCGCACCCTTGACGAGGTCATAGGACAGGATCACATAGTCGGTCCCGGCCGGCTTCTCAGGCGGTCCATACAGGCGGACAGGCTTTCTTCGGTTATCTTTTACGGGCCGCCGGGAACGGGAAAAACCAGTCTTGCCCGCGTCATTGCCAATACCACGAGGGGGCACTTTGAAAGCCTCAACGCCGTTCTTTCGGGAATCAAAGACATACGGGAAGCCATAGACCGCGCCGACGAGCGTCTGCGGCTCTACGGAAAGCGGACCATCCTTTTTGTGGACGAAGTTCACCGCTGGAACAAGGCCCAGCAGGACGCGCTTCTCCCCTGGGTGGAAAACGGCACGGTGATCCTCGTCGGGGCCACTACGGAAAATCCCTTCTTCGAGGTGAACCGCGCGCTGGTCAGCCGGAGCCGTGTTTTCCAGCTCAAGCCCCTTTTGCCCGGAGATCTGCTTGAAACGGCGCGGAGGGCGCTGCTGGATGCCGAACGGGGCTACGGCAGGTGGAAGACCGGTTTTGGGGAAGGCGCCCTGGAGCATATTGTCGAAGTGGCGGGCGGCGACGCGCGGAGCCTTCTTAACGCCCTTGAGCTGGCCGTCGAAACCTCGGTTCCCGCCTGGCCGCCCTCCCCGGACGCCGAAATTTTCATCTCCATGGAAGCCGCCGAGGAAAGCATTCAGCGCCGGGCGGTGCTCTACGACAGGGACGGCGATTATCATTTTGATACAATAAGCGCCTTCATAAAAAGCGTGCGGGGCAGCGATCCCGACGCCGCCCTGTACTGGCTTGCCAAAATGGTGCGGGCCGGCGAAGATCCTTCGTTTATATTCCGCCGCATGATCATCCTGGCGGGCGAGGATGTGGGGCTGGCCGATCCCCACGCCCTTTCGCTGGTTGTTTCCTGCGCCCAGGCGTTTGAGCGTATCGGCTTTCCCGAAGGCAGTTTTCCCCTTGTCCACGCATGCCTCTACCTGGCGACGGCGCCGAAATCGAATACCGCCATGTCCTTTTTTGACGCCATGGCGGAAGTCGAAAAGGAAGACGCCGAAGTTCCCGGCCATCTTCGGGACGCGAGCCGCGACGCCGAAAGTCTCGGCCACGGCAAAGGCTACATATACCCCCACGCCTACCGGGATCACTGGGCGGCCCAGCAGTACCTTCCGTCGAGTCTTATGGGAAGGACCTTTTACATACCGTCAAATTCAGGGTATGAAGGGAAAATACGGGAAGACGTTCTTGGAAAGCGGGAACTTCAGGCGGCCATTGTTTTTGGGGACGGTGAAAACGCCGGCGGCGGGGAATTTCTTACCTGGTCGGCGTCTTCAAAGGGCCGGGAAGGATGGTTCAAGCGCCTGGAATCGGGAAGAAGCGGGCTTCTCCTTTCGGACAGAAACGCCCTTTTCGGCGCCCTGACCATAGCCCGGCACCACCGTATCCTTGTTCCGCTGGCCGGCGACGGACTCCTCCTCTGGGAAGGGCTCAGGCGCGTTCCCGAGGGGCTCTGCGCGGGACTTGTCGACGGCGAAGGGGCGCGGGAAGCCCTTCTCCGCTACGCGGCCGCGCTGGACGGGACCGAACAGCCGGAACTGGCCGTCTTTTCAGGGGGCATCCTTCCCTCCCCCGCCCGGTGCGGCGAATGGTTTTCGAGCCAGCGGTTCGATCACATCATCATACGCGAACCCTGGCGGGCGGGAAAAGCGGTTTCGGGAACACACGCGGACGGCATTGGGGACGCCTTCAGGGCTCTGGCTTCAGGGGCCCGGGAACTGCTCGTCCCCGGCGGGAGCCTTGCCCTGCTGGCTTCACCGCCCCGGCTGGGAGGCCGCATTTCCCGCGTCCTTGAAGAAACGCCCCTTGACAAAAACAGGGCGGCCGAACTGGCGGAAGCCGAGGATGCCTTTTTCGGCAAAACCGGTTCCGAAACACCCCTCTGGTGGACCTGGGACAGGGAAGACCTTGAGCGGAGTTTCGGCGAGGCGGGATTTTCCGTAAAGCTCACCCTGCTCGATCAAAAAGAGGAACGGCTCATCACGCGAAAAGACCTGGAAAACTGGTTCAACGGCGAACGATCCCGGTGGGGAGCCTTCATGTCCGGGAAAATACCGCCCGAATCCCTGCTTCTCATACGGCGGGCCCTTGAGGAACGCATACAGAAGGGGCCCCTGCTCTGGAAGTGGAAAAGCGCGCTCGTGAGCGCCGCCGTTCCCTGACATTCCCGGTTTTTTCCGCCTTTAATACGAAAAAACACTCAAGTTTTCTCCCCGATACACCGAAGATGGAAACGGACAGGTTTTCGTGGGCCGGCAGTTCCGCGGCTGCCGCTTCGTGAAGCACTGTTCAAAAAGCCGTAACGGGACTCCGTTCCGGCAGCAAAAACACGGATGTTTTTGCCAGACATATCAAGGAGGATGACATGATCATCAACCACAACCTCAGCGCCATGTTTGCCGACCGGTCTCTCAAAGTTACCCAGGAAAGCCTTACCAAGAACATGGAGAAACTCTCATCCGGACTTCGCATTAACCGTGCGGGAGACGACGCCTCCGGGCTTGCCGTTTCCGAAAAACTGCGCAGCCAGATCCGGGGCCTTAACCAGGCCTCGACCAACGCCATGAACGGTATTTCCTTCATACAGGTCAGCGAAGGCTACCTGCAGGAAAGCCAGGACATCATCCAGCGGCTCAGGGAACTGGCCGTTCAGGCGGCGAACGGGATTTATTCCGACGAGGATCGCATGTACATCCAGGTGGAAGTTTCCCAGCTTGTTGACGAGGTGGACCGCATCGCGAGCCACGCCCAGTTTAACGGCATGAACATGCTCACCGGACGTTTTGCCCGTTCCATCGGGGAAAACATACCCACAGGCTCCATGTGGTTCCACATAGGCGCCAACATGGATCAGCGGGAACAGGTCTTCATCGGCACCATGACCAGCGAAGGTCTCGGCATACGCAATCCCGGCGATCAGGCCTTTATCAGCCTTGAGACCCCCGACGACGCCAACCGGGCCATAGGGACACTTGACTCCGCCCTCAAGAAGATCAACAAGCAGCGGGCCGACCTGGGCGCCTATCAGAACAGGCTGGAACACGCCGTACGCGGCCTTGATATAGGCGCGGAGAACATGCAGGCGTCGGAATCCCGCATCAGGGACACCAATATGGCCAACCAGATGGTAACCTACACACGGGATCAGATTCTTTCACAGGCCGGGACGGCCATGCTGGCCCAGGCTAACCAGCGCACTACTTCGGTATTGCAACTCCTTCAATAAGGCAGTATCTTGTAAAGTAGGGAAAGAGTTTCGCGGGGGAATCTTCGGGACAAAGCGCCGGAGATTCCGGCGGAATTTTTTCCGTCCGAACCTGTCGTTCCGGTCGCGGAACCGGAACGGCGGACAGTGACGGCGCGGGCCGTCACTCGGGAAACAGCGTCGCGAACGCCGTTTCCGGTGTTCTTTGACAAATACCCTCCAGTTGCCGGTTTTTCCTCTGGAAAAACCGGACAGTACGGCGGTACAAAACACCCGCAATCCGAAAGGATCGTGCGTGTTTTGTGCTGTGGACCGGAACCGGAAGCGTCGGCGCGAAAGCGCTTCCGGCCGGCCGTACGGTGCGGTTTCGGCTATGGATGGCCGGAACAATTCAACACACGGAGGGTCATATGATAATTAATCACAACATGAGCGCCCTGTATGCCGATCGTCAGCTTGGTGTAACCAATACCGACGTGGCGAAAAGCATAGAAAAGCTCAGTTCCGGGATGCGGATAAACCGCGCCGGGGACGATGCTTCCGGACTCGCGGTTTCCGAGAAAATGCGGAGCCAGATCCGGGGTTTAAACCAGGCGGAGCGCAATATTCAGAACGGCGTATCGTTTATCCAGGCTACCGAAGGATACCTTCAGGAAACCCAGGATATTCTGCACCGTCTCCGGGAACTGTCCGTACAGTCCGCCAACGGAATCTATTCCGATGAGGATCGTATGCAGATCCAGGTAGAAGTTTCCCAGCTGGTCGATGAGGTTAACCGCATCGCCAGTCATGCCCAGTTTAACGGCATGAACATGCTGACCGGGGCTTTCGCCCAGGATTCGGCGGTGGGAAGAATCATGCAGCTTCAGGTAGGGGCCAACATGGATCAGAACGAACAGATCTTCGTTGGAACCATGACCGCCGCGGCGCTCGGCTTGCAAAACTCTCAGGGTGATTTGGGGGTTGTCTCCATAGCCACTCCTGAAGAGGCTAATTTGACTATCGGGACGGTGGATGCCGCCCTCAAGACGGTATCCAAACAGCGCGCCGATCTTGGCGCCTACCAGAACCGGTTCGAAATGGCGGCGGAAGGCGTTGCCATCGCGGCTGAAAATCTTCAGGCCGCCGAATCCCGGATCAGGGACGCGGATATGGCGTCGGAGATGGTCAACTATACCAGGGATTCAATCCTGTCACAGGCGGGGAACGCCATGCTGGCCCAGGCCAACGTGCGGACCCAGTCGGTGCTCCAGCTCCTTGGTTAACCGGAGTTTCAGATTGATTTCGCGTATCAAGAGACCTCTGGACGTCGTCTTTTGAAGCGCGGGACGGGAAAGACGCGCCCTTTCCCGTCCTTTTTGGAGAAAAAGCGGGCCCCGCCCGCTTGACGGTTCCGCCAGGGATTGGCGGGACGATACATGCGGAAACCCGGCCGGAATCCTTTCGGATTCCCCGGAATATGAAAGGATTCCGGAACGCCGGGGTTCCCGTACACGGAGGTACATCATGGGTTTACCGGTCACGGCTGTGGGAGGCAGGATAAACCTTGTTCCCCAGCAGGAATTCCGAAGGGACGCCATATCCCGGGAACGTGGACAGGCTCAGGCCCGCGGGCGGGCCGCGGAACACGCCCTTGAACAATTCGAATCGTCTCTTCCCGGCGGCCATGATTCCGGCGGAAATCAGGATATACGAAAAACCGCCGCGGATCTTGAACGGATCAGTTTAACTTTCAACAAAAAGCTCCAGTTTGTGGTGGATCACCAGTCCCACGAGGTAACCGTCAAGGTAATTGATACAGCAACCGATAAGGTGATCAAGGTACTTCCGCCCGAAGAGCTGCAGCGGCTTCACAATAAAATCAGGGAAACAATGGGGTTTCTCTTCGATGAAAGCGTGTAGCCGCCTCTGAGGCCGCCCCGACGGCGGGGTTTTGGACAGTCGGAATAAATGGGGGAAAGATGAGGGAAAATGTCCGATATTTATGTTCCGGGAGTTAAAAGCCGGTTCAATACGGAGAAGCTCATTGAAGACCTGATGAAGGTCGAGCGGGTTCCCAGGGACCGGGTTGAAAGAAATGTCGAAAGCCTTGAAACCAACAAGGGCTACTGGCAGGAAATAGGCCGCCGCATCAACTCCGTAAGGGACAGTTCGCGGCTGCTGTTTTCTTTCCAGAATCCTTTCAACGAAAGAATGGCTTTTTCGGCGGATGAATCGGTCATTACCGCCTCCGCGACCAGGGAGGCCGTCGAACGTGATTACCGGTTTACCGTACAACAGGTAGCCCAGGCGGATCGTTTCATTTCTCCTCCCCTTGAAAACGGCTACAGGGTAGAGGGCGGAACCTACACCTTTACCGTCGGCAAGGACGAAATCTCTTTCAATTTCAGGGGAGGGACGCTCCAGGAATTTACCGACACCCTGAACCGCAGGGGAAGGGACAAAATAGGCGCCAGCCTTATCAATGTGGAACGGGGCGCCAAGTCACTTTTGATAGAGTCCAAACTTACCGGGGCGGAAAACCGGCTGGGTTTTGCCGCCGGCGCGGAAAAACTGGCGCTGCAAACAGGCATCGCCGAACGGGTCAACGATTCCCGCCGGGACTTTGCGATTACATCCGAAACGGTCGAAATCCGGGATCGGGAAAAGGTACTGACGGATAACAACACCCTGCGGGTAAACGCCGGGGCATCGGCCTCCATTCCCCTTTCTCCCGCGCTGTACGCCGATCCTTCCCTTGTCATACAGTTTGATACCGCCGTAGAGCGGAAAACAACGGCAAACACGGAGATACAGGGGCCTCCTCCCGGTCCGGCCATTCCCGGTTCCGGGTCCGTTTCCTATGGGGGAATCACCATAGAAAACGATCCCTCCTCAACGCCGCCCCTTCCCGAATGGACGCCCCCTCCCCCGCCTGTGCGGGTGGACAATCTGGCCGTCCTTTCCCTGACCTTTTCCGACGGAAGCACGGGGCTACTTCCACCTGTCGCCGACACGGGGACTTTCAGCACACAGAGGTACCCCCTGAATGAAATCGCCGGCGGGAAAACCGTCGTCTCCCTGGATGTGATCAACAACAACACCCACCGCGACATTTCACTGCGAAACATCAGCGTCTTCGATCCCGCCGCCGTTGGGGGATTCAAGCCCCAAAACCCCATTTCCACGGCGCAGGACGCCCTTATTACCATGGAAGGCATAGAGATACGGCGGCCGGTCAACGAAATTGACGATCTGATACCGGGCGTCACCGTTACGCCCCGGTCCCCTTCCGACCGGCCTGTTACCCTCAGCATAAAACCGGACCGGGAAGCGGTCAAGGACGCCATTATCACCCTTGTGGGAAACTACAACCAGCTCATGGCAGAAATAAATGTCCTTACCCGCAGGGACGACCGTATTGTGGAAGAACTTGCCTACCTTAACGCCGATGAACAGGGCGAACTTAAAAAACGGCTTGGGGCTTTTCAGGGGGATTCGACCCTGAACCAGTTGAGGAGCGCCCTTCAGCGCGCCGTTTCCGCCCCGTATCTGACCGACGAGGAGCGGAATCTTGCCCTTCTCGCGCAGATAGGCATAGGTACGGATGTAAGGCGCGGAGGGGCGGGCGGAGGCTACGATCAGTCCCGGCTGCGGGGCTACCTGGAAATTGACGAAAGGGCCCTGGATTCGGCGCTGGAAACAAAACTTCCCGCAATCAAACAGCTTTTCGGCAACGACACGGACGGGGATCTGGTCGCCGATTCGGGCGTGGGCTACACGCTGGAAACCCTGACAAAACCCTATGTGGAAACGGGCGGCATTATTTCCCTTAAAACCGGGACCATAGATTCCCGCATCGGCCAGGACAGGCGGCGCATCGAAACCATGGAACGCCAGCTCGCGGCAAAAGAAGCGGAGCTTAAGGTTCAGTATGGGCGTATGGAAGCGGCCTACAACCGCATGGAACAGATGTCCACATCCTTTGACAACTTCAGCCAGCGCGCCGGCGGAACCGGCAGGTAAGGTATGAATATCTGGATAAACGGCCGGGAAGCCGACATAACCCTTGAAAAGGAAAAGAAGGTAGGCGATGTACTTTCGGGTCTTGAGGCATGGCTTGGCGGTTCGGGGCATCATGTAAGCGGCATAGCCATTGACGGCGAAGATGTAAACGCCCGTACATTTTCCGGCCTTCTTGAACGGGACATAACCGGAGTACGCGATCTCCGCGTTACCACAAGCTCATGGGCGGAACTTGCCGCCCAGGCGCTGTTTGACACCCGCCGGGACGCCGACAATTACGAGAACGCCGAATTCGGCGAAAGGGCGCGTTTTTCCGAAGAATGGAAAGAGAGTCCCGAAGCCGGACATCTTGAAGCCAATTTTCCCGATCTGTACCGGGCGGCCCTCTCCGCCTTTTCCGGCGAGGCCCTTAACCCCGGCTCTCTGCGTTCCCTTGTTGACGAGCGGATAAGGGAAATGAAAGATCCGGCCGGGGAACTGGGGCTTCTGCGGAAACTTGTCGAAGAAGCCGCCGTGCGCCTTGAGGATCTGCCGCTCGATGTACAGACCGGCAAAGACGGCAGGGCCGCCGAAACGGTGCAGATCTTTTCGGCCCTCGCGGAAAAGATCTTCCGCATCTTCGGCATACAGCGGGCGGAAGGGTTCGAGTTTTCCCATCTTATTGTTGAAGGCATTCCTGTGTATACTTACATCGAAGAATTCGGGACGGCCCTCAAGGAACTGTTGGCGGCGTATGAGTCAAAGGATGTGGTTCTTGTGGGAGATCTCGCGGAATATGAACTTGCCCCCCGGCTGCGGAATATATACCGGGCAATAAGCGGTCCGGAAACGGCGTAAGCGGCCCCGGACCGGCGGAGGAGAAGGTATGGGTTATCTGTTATATATATCGCTGTATTTGTATCCGCTGCAGATGCCCACGTTCTGGAAAGAAACCAGCTCCATGGACACTATCGTTTTTTTTGCCGGGCTTGGCGTCATCATCCTCGTTCTTGTCCTTGTCAACATTTTCAAATCCAGAATACCACAGGGGACGGGCCTTTCAGGCGGCGGACCGAGGCATTTCAGCGGCTTTACCCTGCACCGCCTGGCGGCTTCCACAGGACTGGATCATGATCAGAGAAAGATGCTGGAATTTGTCTTTAAAAGCGACAATGTAACGGATCCCGCGCGTTCCGTAAATTCGCCGGCCCTGCTTGACAGGCACTTCAGGCGGGCCTTCAGGATCATCGAGCAGACCGCCGATACGGACGAGGAGGTTCAGGAACGGCTTTCGCTGCTTTTTTCCACCCGCAACATACTGGAATCGTCGCAGGAGATGACGGGCCCGGCCTCGACCCGGCAGATAGCCGAAAACACGCCTTCGGTTATCAGCACGGGCCGGGACAGTTACCCCGTAAGGGTAATATCCGCGAAGGGGGACGATCTTGCCCTTGAGAATCCGAAGAACGCCCTTGGGTCCCCGGTGCGGCTGCCCCGGGGCAGCAAGATAACCCTTTCGTTTTTTACCAAATCGAGCAGGGGTTTTTCCTTTGAAAGCCGCGTCCTGGGCGCCTCCGATTCCAGCGACGGACAGATCCTGCATGTGGTCCATTCCACCCAGATAAAAAGGCTTTCCCAGAGGCGTTTCAGGCGGCGGCAGGTGGTTATTCCCGCCAGTTATTTTTTTGTCCGTGTTGAGGAGTCGGGGCGAAAAAAAGAAAAAAAACTCGTGCTGGACAAGCGGCGGTTTTCGGGAAACATCATGGATATTTCCATAGGCGGAAGTTCCATAAAAACCAATGTCTCCGTTCCTTCGGGAACAAGGCTCAAGATAGAATTCATGCACGCGGAAAACACGAATATCGCCATACTTGGACAGGTACTGAGAACCAACCGGAACGGGATCAGTACGGTGATGCACATTAAATTCCTCAAGGTTCCCCGCCGTTCCCTGAACGCCGTTAACGCCCTTGTATACGAGTACGCCGACACATGATTCTTGCGGGGGATATGCGGATACCATGAAAATACTTTCAATCAAGTCCATCAGCAGAAAAGACATGCCAATTTATTACAGGCGGCTCTATACGGGAATCGTGGAGGTGGAACTTTTGCACGGCACGGTGGAATGCCGTGTCGATTTTTCCATAGAAACCAAACCGACAGGACACAGGGAAATAACCGTGACGCTTTTGGGAGAGGTTGATTATCCTCTTGTGCCCCTGGCCCGTGAATTGAAGGCGTTCATCGGCGAACTGGACAATTCAGGAGGCCTCCCTGGTTGAGATTTTGTCCCGTTCCCCGGAGGAAACAATGGCGCTGGGAGAACGTATGGCGGATGTATTGGGGCCAGGCAGCGTCGTTGCCCTGCGGGGAGGCCTGGGGGCGGGCAAGACATGCCTGGCAAAGGGTATAGCCCGGGGGCTCAAGGTATGTTCCGAAGTAACAAGCCCCACCTACACCATAGTCCGTGAATACGAGGGGGCCCTGCCCTTCTACCATATCGACGCCTACCGCCTGGAAGGCGACGATGATTTTGAAAATACCGGCGCGGGAGAGATGCTCTTCGGAAAAGGGGTTTCGGTGGTGGAGTGGAGCGAACGCGTTCCCCGTTCCATTCCGCCCGGGGCCTTTGCCGTCGACATAGAGATCCGGGAAGGCGATCTCCGCCTGTTCCGCGTATCCGGACCAAAGGACATATCCCTTGAATATCCTCGCGATTGATACGGCATCGGGCGTCCTTTCCCTCGCGCTGGGAACGGAAGAAGGCGTCTGGTCCGCCGCGGCCCGCGCGGGTCAGCGGCATTCGGAACTGCTCATGGATCTCGCGGACAGCCTCCTTGAAAACGCGGGCCTTGATCCGGGCGATCTTGACGGGGTGGCCTGCATGAAGGGGCCCGGTTCCTTTACGGGCCTGCGCATTGGTTTTTCCGCGGCCAAGGGAATTGCCCTGGCGCTGGACATTCCCCTTGTATCTTCCCCCACACTGGACTGCATGGCCGCCCCCTATGCCTCATGGCCCGACTTGATACTGCCTGTAATTGACGGAAAAAAAGGACGCTTCTTTACCGCCCTGTACCGGGAAAACAGGCGCTGTTCGGAAATCATGGACGCCGCCGTCCCGGAAATAGCGCGGCGTATCTGGCAATACGCGGAAACCGAAAAAGAGGAAAACCGCGCGGAAAGGATAATCATAACAGGCGATGATGCCGACATGATATATGGGGATCTCTTCGCCGCGCGCAAAGATCTTGCGCCCGGCGTTCCCCTTCCCGTGAAGGCGTGTTCCGGCCGGACGGGCTGGGGAGTTGAACTCCTTGATATGGCAAAAAAAAGTATGTTAAAAGGCGGTCAGGACGAGCGCGAAGGCGGTCCTGAATATATACGAAAAAGTGATGCCGAACTCAACCTCAAAGGCGGGACTGGTTTGTAATGGCCGATACGGATATGGACGATCCTGAAGTTCTGGAAGTTCTTGATTTCGAAGACGGCGCCGATCCCGCCAGGACGGACGACCAGTCTTCAACCGTCTTCTCCTCGCGGACAAATCCCTTCGCCACAAGCATATTCCCCGTACTGTTCATGGACCGCGGCATGAAAATCATCTTTGCCAATTCCGCCTGCGAAAATCTTTTTACCGGTTTCTTTCAGCTTTCGGGCAATTATTTTATCGATGTGTTCGGCCGGGCCTTCGAGATGGAAGACATAAAAAAAATACGGGAAACCATTCTTGACGGCGAAAACGGCCGCTTCTGGAAGGGCGAAGCGAAAATAAAATCGCGCGACATGGTTACGGTGCAGACAAAGGTGTACCTTTTTCCGGCCGAACTTGACGCGGAAGAACATAATGAATTTGTGGTAATGTTTGACGATGTTACCGAGGAAAACAAACAGCTCCTGCGTTCAGTCTTCCTGAGCCTCCTTGAGGCTTCAAAACTCAAGGACAACGATACGGGCAAGCACATCACGAGGGTAAATTTTTATTCCCGCCGGCTTGCCGAAGAACTTTACAAAAACCACAGCGAAAAATACCGGCGCATAGACGCCGACTTTATCGACAATATCGGCTTTCTTGCCTCCATGCACGATGTGGGAAAAATAGGCACCCCGGACGACATACTCAACAAGGAAGGGCCCCTTTCTGACTGGGAATGGACGGTAATGCGGGAACACACCAAAAACGGCGCCTTTATCCTTTCAACCTATCCAAATCCCATGGCCAAGGAAATTGCCCTTTCCCACCACGAACGGTGGGACGGCTCGGGCTACCCCTTTCAGCTTGAAGGAGAAATGATCCCCCTCGCGGCCCGCATCGTCACCATAGCCGACGTTTACGACGCGCTGCGGATGGAGAGAAGCTACAAGCCCGCGCTGGGCCACGAATTGACCACGTCAAAAATGATGGAAGAAGATGGCACCCATTTTGATCCCCTGCTCATAAAGGTGTTTCACGATATTGCTTCCGCTTTTAACGTTATCTACGAAGAGAACAAGGATTAAGAGGCTGTCAGGGCAGCCCGATTAATCCGCGGACAATCAGGTTATCCTGTTATTTTTCCTGTTTTTCCCCGGAAACCCGCGGAAATTCCGGTTCCCCGCCGCCGAAATCCAGTTCAGGCAGAACCGCCTGCGAATCGGCGGCGGCCCTGTTTTCGGCCTTGATGGCGTCGAATACTTCCTGCCTGAAGACCTTGATGTTTCTGGGAGCCTCCACGCCGATACGGACCTGATCCCCGCGGACCTCGATAATGGAGACGGAGATGTCGTCGCCTATCATGATCTTTTCGTTGACTTTTCTGGACAGTATCAGCATTACGCCTTCCTCGCGGAAGAAAGTTCGGCCATGATGTCGTGCCTGGTCTTCCACCGGGAGTCCTGCAGAACGGCCTGTTTTCCGCGGTGGGAGTCCCGGTTGATGATGAGGGGCCCCTGCAGGTTCGCGGTCATGGGCCCATCGGCGGGAACGGTAACGACAGAAAAGATGAGGGCCTTTTCGGGCGAAAGAAGGTCTATGTCCCGCAGTTCCTCGTCGCCTATGTCCAGCTCGTAATCGGGCCTGAACAGGAAGGGATTCACCAGTATAAAGGCTATCCGCTGGACATCTACCGACTGGAGCCAGAAAAAGGGCCGGCGTTCCGCGTCGAGGAGCACGTAATCCCTGAAAGATTCAAATCCGAAAAGTCCATGGGGAAAGGTGATCCGCTGCTGTTCATTTACATCAATGATTCCGTAAGCCTTGGTCGCAACCTGCACAATCCGCTCCTCTGTCTATGGAGTATACACGCCTTTAACGCAGAAAATCCAGCAGTGTCGGGGGAATGATTTTGGCCGCGGTCTGCAGGGCCGCGCGGTGGACAAAATCCACCATGGCAAGCTCGGTGGCGGCGTCCGCGTAATTTACAGAAGACTCCCTGGCAAGGGCGGCGGTAACATCGGGGATCTCCTGGTTAAGCCTGGTCCAGGTCTTCTCCGCGCGTTCTGCCCTGCTGTCCGCCTGAGCCCTGCGCGCCTCGAGGTTTCCCAGCGCGAGATCCATGCCGCCTATGCCCTGGCTCCCGGCAAATTCCTGATCCCCCCTCAGAAACGCGTCGCGCAGACGTATCGCCATATCGAACATGGAACCGCCGTATACCCGCGCGGCGTTGCTCCAGTTGGGCGCGTTGTTTTCGGCGTTTCCCCGGATAATTCCCAGATCCCGCAGCACGCGAAGATTGCCCGACGTGCTGTCTTCCATGCGGACAAGATGGGCGCTGGTTCCCTCAAGCGCGAGCCCGCGCGTTTCCATGTCCACGTAGGCCTTGACCGGCGCGGGCGATTCGTTGATCTTCGCCACGATGGACTGTATGGTGTCGCCGGGAGTAACGGGGATTTCAACGCCGTCTATGAAAAAAGAACCGTTTTCGCCTGCCCGGTAATCGGTGGCGTCAATGGTGGAAAATATCTGCATCTTTTCCGCCCAGAACACTTCGCCGCCGCCCATGTCAAGTTCCACATAGGCGCCGTCGCTTATTTCGGTTGTGCGCGAAGCCCCCGATCCCCGGTATTCCACGCGGAGGATCATCTGCTCCCCTCCTCCTTCCACGGTTCCCTCCACGACGCGGAAAGGCTCGGTGAAAACCTTGTCGCCCGCGAAAAGCTGTTTTGTGTCGGGGCCTGTCCTGTTGGAAATATCCACCAGTTCCTTGAGCAGTTCGTTGACTTCCACGGCCATGATCCTCATGTCTTCCGCGGCGTAAACCCCGTTTGCCCCTTCCACCGCGAGTTCCCGCATGCGCTGAAGAACGTCGGCGGCTTCGTTCATGTAGTTGAAGGTAAACTGGTAATGTTCCTTCGCGTAAAGTACGTTATCCTCAAAACGCTTGAGCCGCGCGAGATACGACTCGTAGCGCACCGCGTGGGCGGCCGACAGGGGATCATCGCGCAGCTCGGTAATTCTTGTATTGCCGGAAAGCCTGGTCTGAATATTGTTGAGCCGTTCTTCCTGCCGCCTGAGGTAATACTGCGTATCCGTGTTCGGCATATCCGTCGATATTCTTCTCATAAGTTACTCCCGGCGTTTACACACCCATTCTGTTAATCAGGATATCAAGCATGGCGTTGACCGTTGTGATAAAACGGGCGGACGCGGCGTAACCCTGCTGGTAGCGGATCAGGTTGGACAGTTCCTCGTCAATGTTGACGCCGGAAACCGACTGCCTCATATCATGAAGCTTCTTCATGGTCTGGTTTTCCGTTTCAAGCCGCGTTCCGCTTTCCCTGCCCAGTTCCCCTATACGCCCCGCCGCCTCGGCGAAATAATCGTCAAAGGCGCCTGTTCTGCCCACCATTACCCGCGTGTTGCGTATAGACGCTATGGCCAGGGCGGCTTCCCCGTTGCCCGGATTCGCCGCCCTGCCGTTAAAGCCGAAACCGGCGGCGACGGCGGAAGGATCGCGTTCCAGCGCGGGGTTGATCTTTATCCACCCTGAAGGGTGGGCAAAGGGGGCAAGGGCGTAACTTTCGGCGCCGCCAGCAAGAACGGCGGCCGCGCCGGCTTCTTCCCAGTCGTAGGCGCCTTCGGGACCGGACGCGGCGAGGACGCCCGCGTATCCTTCAAGAAAATGACCCGAATCTTCGACATGCCGTATCACAAAATCGGGATTGCGCCGTACAATGTCGGGCGACACGTTTATGGGAACGCTCCCCTGATAGTTGTCCGACGGCGTCGCCTTGAGGGAAAGAAATCCGTCGCGGTTAAGGCGGGCGACAACCTCGGCGCCCGAGTTGTTTATCCTCGAAATGATATCCGTCACCGTGTCTGTGGGATAATAGGGAATGTCTATGTTTCCCCCGGCGGCCGAAAGGGTAATTACCCCCTCAAGGCCGGTCTGGGCCTGGGCTTCAAGGGCGTTGACGCCGTTGATCCTGTAGATATACGTTGAATCGTAAACGCCGTCCCCGTTCCTGTCGTAATTGCCGTTTACGTTTGTAACAAAAGGATATTCCGAAAAGAAATTGTTCCCCGTCACCCCGTTGGCCCCGTACGCTTCCCGGTGAATTTCGTTGACAAGGTCGATAAAAGTCATGGTCATGGAATCGAGAACCTGAATTTCGTCCTGTATGGTGCTGTCGCGGATGTCGATAAGGGCCTTGAGACCGCCGTCTTTGAAGTGTACGGCCTGGCGGGTTTCGCTCCAGACTATCTCGTTAAAGCCCTCTGTCTCCACACCGTGAACCATATCAAAGGTACGGCCTGCGGACCCCTGAACAAGGACAAGGCCCGCGGTATGAACCATGAATTCGTCGGGGTCACGGGCATCCACGGTTATATCGATGATGGACGAAAGTTTGTCGACAAGCAGATCCCGTCTGTCAAGGAGATCGTTGGGATTGTCGCCCTGGGCCCTGACCTTCTGTATGGTGTTGTCAAGTTCGGCAATCTGGCGTGAATAGTCGTTGACTTTCGCGACGGTAAGGGCAATATCCTCGTCGGCCATGATCTGCAGTCCCTTAAGCGCGTTGTACCGTTCGTGTATTCCGTCAATGAGCGTCCTGCCCCGTTCCAGTATCGCGGTCCTGGGCGCTCCGTCGGCCGGATGCCTTGAAAGCTCCTGCCAGGCGTCCCAGAATTCGTCCATTTTGCTTCTTATGGAATTGTCCCCCGGCTCCAGGTAAATGTGATCCATCGCGCGCAGATAGGGATCGCGCGCCGTCCAGTAGCCTTCGGATGAAGCCTCCGCGATGATGCGTTTGTCCAGCAGCTGATCCCGAAGCCGTTCTATGCGTTCCACCACGGTCCCCTGCCCTATCTGGCCCGGCGTTTCCTCGCGGTTAAGGCCGGGAAGGTAAATGGGCTCGAAAGGAACTATCTCTACCCGCTGGCGGGAATATCCCTCGGTATTCGTGTTGGTCAGATTATGACCGGTCGTATTGAGTCCCTGCTGGTGAACATGGACCCCGCGTTTCCCTATTTCTATGCCCTGAAAGGTTGAAGTCATGCGGACGCCCCCTAAAAGTGGTGATTCAGTACAAGACTGCGGGACAGTGGAGGCAGCTGTGTTCCCCGGCTGGAATAGAGCCGTCCGCGCCGTTCGGGAAAAGCCGCCTCGAGACAAGCCTCCGCCAGGGTCCGCGCCTCGCCCAGAAAACCGGCCAGAGCGTCGCCTGAGGCCCTGATTCGAAGACATTCGGTTTTGAGGCCCCGGTACAGTCCGGCAAGTTTGTTTCTGGACGCGGGGGGAAAACGGGAAACAAAGGCGTAAAACCGGCCTTTTTCGTCGCCTGAACCGGGAAATTCCGAAAGGACAGCCTCCCGTTCGGCTTCCGCCTCCCTGAATTCCGCGCCCAGTCCGTCGACGGCCTCAAGCCGCGTCTCTATGTTCTCCCAGTCCTGTCCGGCCACGCCCTTCCATACCTCTTCCTGCAGGGCCGCTATCTTCCCGACAAGTTCCGTTTCCCTGGAAAGGACGCTGAAACACCGGTCATACAAATCATTCATGTCTTCCATCCGCATACCATTACCTCTCTTCATATATCGGCATCCCCCGCCGCGCCTTGACAAAAAACACAAAACGGACCATAGTTATGCTGTTCGTGATGGTGGGTGTAGCTCAATGGTGGAGCCCCAGATTGTGGATCTGGATGTTGCGGGTTCGAGCCCCGTCATCCACCCGGCGGCAGCGGCCCTGAAAGAGCGTCCGTAGCTCACGTGGATAGAGCGACGGACTTCGAATCCGTAGGCAGCAGGTTCGAGTCCTGCCGGACGCGTGGCACATTCCGCGGATCTTTTCGGGACGCGGGGGGCCGTGTCTTGAGGACGCGGAAAATTACTTGACGAAGGCGGATTTTTCCGGTACGGTAACGGTGAAGAATGTCCGGAACGTTCAGGGTCTGGTAATCCCGGTGTGTTTTTTGGGCCGCTAGCTCAGCTGGTAGAGCAGCAGACTCTTAATCTGCGGGTCCTGAGTTCGATCCTCGGGCGGCTCAAAGTCCAAGCCCGAAGGGCGCGGATATACGGCGGACGGGTGTTCCGTTGAAGTGTCATTACGCGGGAATAGCTCAGTGGTAGAGCGCGACCTTGCCAAGGTCGATGTCGCGGGTCCGACTCCCGTTTCCCGCTTGGAACCCGGCCGGACGGCCGGGTTTTTTGTCTCTGCGGGGGAGGCGGACCATACAATCCATTCCGATTCCACTCAACAAAGGGCGCGGAACAAGGCGCGGGGGTCTTTGCCGGGGGTCCGGCTTCCCCGTCATGTCTGACACCCGCGGTTTATTAGTAATTCACGGTCTTTTGCATTATCATTTAGATTGTATGAACAAATGGCGGATGTATGTTTTTCTTGCCGCGGAGGCCCTTTTCTTTTCGGGCTGCAATTTTTTCCAGACTTCTCTCGCGGAATATCTCCACGATACCGGGACTACTGCCGGGGCGGGGCAGACGCCGCCGAACCTGCGTCTGGCGGAACTTTACGTGACATACAACGGCGGACGGTACAGCCCGGTTGAGCCCCTGGACGAAATCCGGGACACGTTTACCATTTTTGTTCCTCCCGCTTCCCTGGCCGCGTCAGGTTCCGTCCCGCTTACGGCGGTTCCGGCGGTCGCCTCTTCAACGGTTACCACGTCGGGATCTCTTTTCATGCCGCTGCGGGCAGTCGTGCTTATCGAGGGAAAATTCTTTACCCGTTACCGTAACGACAGAACCATACTGATTACCGTAACCACGGCGGAGGGCCTTTCCAAAGCCTATACGGTAACGGCGATTTGGGCGGAATTCATTACCCGCCAGGAGGAACTTGCGGCGATTGGAACCGATACCGCGAAACTCGGCCAGGATTATTATCTGAAACCCGGTTCCCTGTTTGCCGTTTCGAACTGGGTTCCCATTGGCGCGGCGGGGGATTATTCATCCGGCAATGCCTTTACCGGCAGCGTAAGGGGCAACGGCAGCGTCATACAGGTGAACAGTTTCAAAAATCCGCCTTCATCCCCGGTCCAGAACCAGGGGGTCTTTTTGCGGCTGCAAAACGCGGGCATTGAAGACCTCCATGTTCATCTGGCAGGCGGTCCTGTCAATACAGGCGCCCTGAACGCGGGAGGCCTTGCCGGAACCGCCGAAAACAGTTTTATATGGCGGGTGAAAGTTTCCGGAATAATCAGGAACGATGTCACGGCCGGCTCCAATTCGGTGCATACCGGGGGAATTGCCGGCCTCCTTTCGAAAGGGGCGCTTGTCGCCGATTCCCTGTCCGCCGTCGAGGTCAGAAGCCGGGTCTCCACATCGGCGGAACATTATATCGGCGGAATCACCGGATGGCAGGAAGCCGCAAGCGGAGGCTTTATCTTCAAAAGTTGTTCGAGGGGAAATGTCATTGCCGAAGGCGTTCCCCCCGCCGACACACCGGGAACCGTGGGAGGAATCACGGGTGGCGGCGGCAACATGATAAATACAAGCGTCATGGGATGCGTCGTGCTCGCGGGCGCGCTCCGGGCAGAGATCGCTTCCTCGTCACCGGGCAGCGTGAACCGCATTCTGGGCCGCTGGAGCGGCCCTACCCTTTCCGCTTACAACACATACAATTACTACAACAGCGCCCTTGACATGCCGGGAGCCATCACGGGAAGCCCTTCCGGTCTGGGGGGCATTGAGGGCACCCCCAGATCCCTCAGCCTGCTTCAAACGAGGACGGAGTACGAGGCTCTCGGCTGGGATTTTACCGCCATCTGGAAGATGGGCCCGGACAGCTATCCTGTTCTGATGTGGGAATAATCCATGGAAACCGCCGTCCGGGTCCGTTACCCAATAGGCTTCAAGCTCATGTTCATCATTACGGGACTTCTGGCCCTTTCCCTTGGGACCATTACCTTTCTTGTCTCAAGTCTTGTTTCCATGGATGTACGGGTTACGGCGGAGAACACCAATTTTTCGGCCAATACCCAGGCGGCGGAGGCGGCGGAAAACTTTCTTTCGTTTAACAGATCCGCGGCGCTCATACTGCTGCATACCCTCCAATCCGTTACGGAAGGCGAAGAAAGCGAACGTGTCATCGAATACTTTTTTTCCGAAAACCGCGCCGTTGCCGCACTGGTTTCAGGCGGAAGGGTTCTTGTAAACGACGATTTTTTTCTTGTTCACGAAGCGGATTCCTCGCCGCTTGTCTCCTTTCTCGATTCCCGCCGGGGTTACCTCGACAGGGCCGCCGGGGGGGACCTCATCGTTCTCAACGCGACGCTCGATTTTGAAATCCCCATGCTGGCGATGCTGCTCCCCTCCGAAAAAGGAACGCCGGCGGCGGTGTTTTTCTCCCCCGAATTCCTGGCCCAAAACTTCGGTGAAAATGTCAATCTTTCCTTTCTCATCAACAGTGAAGGTGATCTTCTTGTACATCCGGATCAGCGCCTCATGAAGGAAGGGGCCAATTACAGGAACAACCCCCTTGTCAAATCCATGCGCGAACAGGGCATAGAAAAACGCCAGATCCTTTACACCGACGCCGGGGTGCGCTATTTTGGCGCCTTCGCGAAACTGCCGCTGGCGAATCTGGCGGTGATCACCATCGTGGAGTACAACGTGGTCTTTGAGGGAATCGCCGCCACCACAAGGCGCAACATCTGGCTCAGCGCCGGAGTACTGTGGATCTCCGTAATGTGCGTCTGGTTCTTTTCCAAAACGATAAGCGGTCCCCTCAAAAATCTTTCCATGGCCGCAGGACGGATCAAGGGAGGGGAATTCGACATCGAGATGCACACCAAAAACAGGGACGAGATAGGCCTTCTTACGGCAAGTTTTGTGGAAATGGGAAAGGGGCTTGCCGAACGGGAACGGCTCAAGGATACCTTTGGCCGTTTCATAAACAGGGAGATAGCCGAACGCGCCATGAAGGGGGAACTGGAACTGGGCGGGGAAACCAAGTTTGCGACGGTATTCTTTTCCGACATACGGGACTTCACCGCCATCTCCGAAAAGATGTCCCCGCAGGATATCGTCGGTTTCCTCAATTCCTATCTTGTCCGTATGGTCAACTGCGTTACCAAAACCGGCGGCGTGGTGGACAAATTCATAGGAGACGCCGTCATGGCCATCTGGGGCGCTCCGGTATCCACCGGAGATCCCTCCCGCGACGCCCTTTCCTGCGTCCGTTCGGCGCTCTTGATGCGCGCGGCGCTGCGGGAATACAACCAGAGCCGGGGAACGGAAAACAGGCCCTACCTGCGGATAGGCTGCGGCATCAATACAGGGGACGTGGTCGCCGGTCAAATAGGCTCGCGGGAGCGGATGGAGTACACGGTCATAGGGGACGCGGTAAACCTCGCTTCCCGCACGGAGGCGCTGAACAAGCCCCTGGGAACGGATATCCTCATTACCGAAAACACCTGGGATCTTGTGAAGAAATACGTCATCACCGAAGAAATGCCCGGCGTCACCGTAAAGGGGAAGGAAAAACCGGTACGCATGTTCGCGGTGGTAAACCTGCGGGTAACAGGCGGGCCGCAGCCGGCCCCCGTGACCCTTGAGGAAGTCCGCAGGCATCTGGGTATAGCGCCGCCCGGACCCGGCAGGCCGGATCTTGAGACGGTGGAAAAAAAGTACAAAATACATGACTAGCGTTTACGGCGGCCGGCCGGCTGACGGAACATACCGGCGCAAGGAGACAGCGTGGAACGCGCTGGTAGTACTCGTCTGCCTGGCGGGCGCCCTTTTTTCCTTTGGCATGTTCTGGAGAGATCTTTACCGCGGCATGGACCATCTTGCCGAACCGATGGGAACCATCACCTACAAACGGCAGGCGGCCCAGCGCCGCTTTACCGACCGGGTTCTCTGGATCAGGCTTGCGAAGGGCGCCCCGGTGTACCAGGGGGATTTCATACATACCGCCGAATTTTCCGAAGCCTCCATTCATTTTGGCGAAGGACCCGATATAAAACTCGCGGAAAACACGCTGATACAAATACACAATGAAAACGGCGAAAATGTCGTGGACTTTTCCCAGGGGGATCTTTCCATCGCCCTGGACGCCGGCGCGGGTCCGCTTGCCATACGTGTCCTTGTGTCCGGGGAAAACCGCGTAAAACTGGACGCCGGCGCCGTCGTGAGCGCCTCCGTGGACGAGACCGGCGCCTTCGCCATGCAGGTACTGGAAGGAACCGTCACAGCCAACGG
Source organism: Treponema sp. (assembly GCA_031268385.1). Lineage (GTDB taxonomy): Bacteria > Spirochaetota > Spirochaetia > Treponematales > Breznakiellaceae > JAIROE01. The sequence goes on from JAIRXH010000010.1 coordinate 21,712, forward strand.
AGAGACGCTGACCTCGGGCGAAAGTCTTCCCGCCGCCCTGGGGGAAGTCAGGGCCGCTCCCCTTTCTCCCCGGCCGGATACGTATTTTTTCGCGCCGGACGGAAAGGCCGATATACGTTTTACCTGGTCGCGCGTCAATTATTCGAATCTCTCAAGGTTCGAACTTGCCATGGACCGCCGTTTTCGTTCCGACAGAACGGAAAAGATCCTTTTGGTTCCCGAAGAATCCATCTCCGTTTCCCTTGATCCCGGAACGTACTGGTGGCGGGTGTACCCCGACGGCGGAGAGCCTCCCCGCGCGCCGGCCGGAAAAATCGTTGTCCTTCCCCCGGTAACACCCAGTCTCATAAGTCCGGCCGAAGGGTATGTCTTTTACCGGGACCAGGCGGACCCCCGTCTGTTCTGGAAAAGCGGGCGGCGGCCTGCGAACATTCAGGACAGCGGGGAGTACCTTCTGGAAGTGGCGGACAATTCCCGCTTCGAACGGCCGCGTTTGTCGGTTCATGTGGAAGGAACGGAGGGCGCCTCCCTGGTGTACAATCCCGGCGAAGGCGCCTGGTACTGGCGGGTCAGGCAGGTTTTCCCGGATGTCGAACTCCCTTTCGCCTGGTCGTATTTCTCCATCGTTTCAGGCGAAGCGGGAGGGGAAAGCTCCGGGGAGAACATCCCTTCCGGCCTGAACGCCGCGCCCGCCGGGCCGGCCGCCCCAACCGGCGCGCCGGAGATGGCCGCGGGGCGGGCGCCGGCCGCGTCCCGGACGGCTGAACCGGCCAGACAGCCTCCGGCCCCGCCGCCTTCCGGACAGGCGCGCCCCGAGCCGCTTCCTTCCCCCTCCGGCATGCATCCCCCGGATCGTTTTGTGGTGGGTCCCGGTGAAATAAAACGGAGCCGCCGTCTGGAATTCGGCTGGAACGCCGTTCCGGGGGCCAATTCCTACATCTTCACCCTTTTGAAAGAGAACGACACATCCCCGAACAGAGGGACATCCGGTTTCAGGACCATAATCGACGCCGAAACCAGACGTACCGCCTATACCGTCGAGGATATCGCCCTTCTTGAACGCGGCTCTTTTATCTGGCGTGTCGAGGCGGTGTACCGTTCCGGCGGCGGCATTGAACGGCGCGGAAAACCGGAAGAAAGCCGCTTTACCGTGAATGTTCCGGCGGTGGGAAATCCCCGTATCAGGGTTCCGGGAGTACTCTATGGCCAGTAGATCTTTCCTTCCCGCTCTTTTCCTCCTTGCCGCCGTTCTTGCCGCCCAGCAAAATACGGAAAAATCCTATTTTATCGACGACAGTTCCGGGACCCCGCGCTTTGTACAGCGCATCTCCTGGTACCCCGAAGAATACGCGCTCTATTACGAGGTATACGTGGAAGATTCCGTTTCCCGGCGGGAGATTCTGCGGGAAAAGACCGGCGCGGATCACCTTGACATGTCCCTTCCGCCCGGCATCTACCGTTACCGCGTCCGCTCCTACGATCTTCTTGGAAAACCTTCGGAAGATCCCCCCTGGGAGCAGTTTGAGGTGCTTCCCGCGCTGAAGCCCGAACTCTTTTCTTTTGATCCCGCCGTCATCCGGCCCGAACCGGAAAAGGGCCCGGCCGCGTCCGCCTTTCCCAAATCCCTGACCCTGCGCGGCCACAATCTGGAAAACGGCGCCCGCGTTACGCTACGAAACAGGGAGAACGGTATGGAAACCGATGGGATCCTGTTCTCCCGGTCTGAAGGGAATACCGGCGAAGCGGTTTTTTCCTCCTGGCCCGGAGCGGGAACCTATGACGTGACGGTCGAAAATCCGGGGGGATTGTCCGTCTCCCTGGGCCCGGTGACGCTGCTCCGTCCGCCGCGTTTTCGCGCCGGTTATTTTTCGGCGGGATACGGGCCACTATTCCCCATTCACGGCCAGTTCAACACAATGCTCGCGGGCAGGCTGTACCCCCTTGGTTTTTTTGCCCGTTTCGGCTTTATGCCCCTGAAAGTGAACAATTTTTCCTTCGGTTTTGAAAGCGCCGCGGGCTGGAATTACCTTTCTTCGGATTATTTTTCCGGCGTAAGGGATTACCGGGTAACGGGCCATTTCGCGAATCTTAAAGTCCACGCGGCGGCCCGGATGTCCCTTGCCGAAGGGAGAGCGGTCTTTGCCCTGTACGGCGGCGGCGGACTTGCCGCCATGCTCAATTTCAGGAAATGGAGCCCGGAAGCCCCCGTCCCGGCGGTAAACGCCCTCTTTCCCGCGGGAAGCGCCGGATTTCAGGCGGCCTGGCATTTTTCACAAGACTGGTTCGCCGTGCTGGGCCTTGAATACCTGTACCTTTTTTCCGCGGATGAAACCAATCCGGGTTTTCTTCTTCCTTTCGCCGGGGCCGGTCTGCGGTTCTGACAGATTCACTGTTATACGACGCAATCCGGCCAAGATGCCTCATTTTAAAATGTTGCCTTCGGCCGCGCACATGCCTGGGAGTTTTGCGGCTCTTCGACCTTCCGCGCCGCCCACACACACATGGAGTTTTCGCGGTGCGAAAACTCCCCAGCCGAAGGCAAAGCGCCAGCTTTGCCTTCGGCCCTTGACGAAAAGTCACGCGGCAGGCTAAAATCGTCCTGAAAGCGGGACAGCCCTTCCCGGAGACTTGACGCTCCGCTTCTCCGGCAAAGCGCGTTTCCGGATACGCGCGGCGTCCGGCGCAAACACGCGAGAGTGGTGGAATTGGCAGACACGCCAGACTTAGGATCTGGTGCCCCAGGCATAAGGGTTCAAGTCCCTTCTCTCGCACACCATACGGGTGAAGGAGCCTTAAAGGGGCCGGGATCTTCGGGGTGGATCCTTCCCGCAAAACAACGAAAGAGGCATTGTGTGACCGTATCCAAAGAAATTACCCGCCTTGAACGCTCCAGCGTCAAGCTGACCCTGACGGTCGGAAAAGACGACGTTGGCTCCCATTATGACGATCTTGTCAAAGATTACGCCAAAAACATACAGATGCCGGGTTTCCGCAGGGGAAAAGTTCCCCATGAAGTACTGGTCCGCAAATTCGGCGACGCCCTCAAGGGAGAAGCTCTGGAGCGGACCATAGAAGGGGCGCTGACCCAGGTTTTTGACGATGAAAGTTTCGCCAGGGAGGACAAGCCCCTTCCCTACTCCACCCCGAAGGTGGAAGAAGATCCGAAATTTGATACCGCAGCGGATCTTGTCTTTTCGGTGGTGTACGACGTACTGCCCAAAGTAACCGTCGGACAGTACAAGGGACTTGAAGTCGAGGTCCCCGGCGCGGAAGTTACAGACGCGGACATTGACAGGGAACTTGAAACGGTACGCGAGAGGAATGCCGTCGTTCTTGACCGGGACGACAGTGCGGCGGCCGAAAAGGATAACGTTGTCACCGTTAATTACGGCGAGACAAACGAAGACGGCGGCGTCATTCCCGGTTCCGAACGGCAGGATTTCGTGTTCACCCTTGGTTCCGGTTACAACATCTACCAATTCGACGATGAAATTACCGGGATGAAAAAAGGCGAAACGAAGGATTTCGAAAAGACCTTTCCCGCCGATTTTTCAGATACGGAACTCGCCGGAAAAACAAAAAAAATCCGGGTTACCCTTACCGCCCTCAAGGAAAAGAAACTTCCCGAACTCAACGACGATCTTGCCCAGGATGTCGACGAAAAATACAAGACCCTCGGCGATCTTGAAAACAACATACGGGAACGCATGCGGAAGAACCTTGAAAACCGGCTGCGGGACATAAAAATTTCCCGCCTGCTTGAAAAGATCGTCGAAAATACGCCGGTCGATGTGCCTGAATCGATGATACGCCTGGAGCTGGATTCCCGGTGGCGGAACTTGGCCCGCCGTTTCAATGTTTCCGTTGAGAATGTCGTCAAAATAATGGAACGGGACGGCCGGAGCGGGGAAGATATACAAAACGAATGGCGGCCCGGCGCGGTAAAGGCCCTCCATTCCCGGCTTATCGTGGAAACGCTGATGGACGATCTGTCCCTGGCCGCTTCCGATGAGGAGCTTGAAAAGGAATTTGAAACTATGGCGCAGAAGGAGGAAACCACGGCCGAAGAAGTGAAAAAATACTATGAGGAAAATTCCTCGACAGAATATCTCAAGGAAGAGATCAGGGAAAGAAAACTTTTTGACATTCTGCTGGCGGAAAACACCATCAAAACAGGTAAAACCGAAAATTATCTGGACCTCATGATGATAAATGGTTAGATTTTAGTGTATGAATGAAAAAATGAACAATCTGGTTCCCTATGTCATTGAACAGAGCGGAACAGGGGAACGATCCTACGACATATACTCGCGCCTTTTGAAGGATCGTATTGTTTTTATAGACGGAGAAATAAACGATCTTGCCGCGGATCTTGTTGTGGCCCAGCTGCTTTTTCTTGACGGACAGGATACCGAAAAAGATATCAACCTCTACATCAATTCCCCCGGGGGCAGCGTCACCGCCGGTCTTGCCATCTACGATACCATGCAGTATGTAAAATCCGACGTGCAGACAATCTGCCTGGGACAGGCGGCCAGCATGGCGGCCCTTATCCTTACCGCCGGGGCGGCGGGAAAACGCGTGGTGCTTCCCTCCTCACGGGTCCTCATTCATCAGCCCTGGGGCGGCGCCCAGGGACAGGCCAGGGATATAAGCATACAGTCAAGGGAAATAATCAGGCTGAAAAAACTCACCATCGAATATTTCGCGAAACATACCGGCAAGGCCCCGGACAGAATAGCCCTGGATATGGAACGGGATTTTTATATGTCCGCTTCCGACGCGGTCGCGTACGGCGTCGTTGATTCGGTTTTAACGAGGGAGAAACATGGCACGTTTACGTAACAGTTCAAACGGTTTTGAGCGATCCTGTTCCTTCTGCGGCAAAAGCGCCGACATGGCCCGGCGGCTTATCGCGGGGCCCAACGACATTTTCATCTGCGATGAATGCGTGGAAGTGTGCCGGAAAATACTTTCCGACGAGGATCACGAACTTTCAAACCAGTTCACCGGCGACATTCCCACTCCAAAGGAAATAAAGTCCTATCTGGATCTCTTCATCATAGGACAGGACCCCGCCAAAAAGGCCCTTTCGGTGGCTGTCTACAACCACTACAAACGCATCGCGAATCCCGCGAAGGACCCCGAGGATGTCGAAATCGAAAAATCCAACGTGCTCCTTATCGGACCTACAGGAACGGGAAAAACCCTCCTCGCCAAGACGCTGGCCCGAAAGCTCAAGGTTCCCTTTGCCATAGTGGACGCCACCACCCTTACCGAGGCGGGCTATGTGGGGGAAGACGTTGAAAACATACTCCTCAAACTGATACAGAACGCCGGAAGCAACATAGCCGCGGCCGAACGGGGAATTGTATACATAGACGAAATCGACAAGATAGCCAGAAAAGGGGAAAACGTTTCGATTACCCGCGATGTATCGGGCGAAGGCGTTCAACAGGCACTCCTCAAGATAATAGAAGGAACCGTCGCGTCGGTGCCCCCGCAGGGCGGACGGAAACATCCGAATCAGGAGATGATACGGATCAACACCACCGACATTCTCTTTATCTGCGGCGGCGCTTTTGTCGGGCTCGACAAATTCATAGAACAGCGGGTGGTACAGCATCCCATGGGATTCGGCGCGGATGTTTCGGCGCGGGGCGAAAAAAATCTGCGGGAACTTTTTGACAAACTTCACCCCGACGATCTTATACATTTTGGCATGATCCCCGAATTCATAGGACGGCTTCCCATCACGGTAAGCCTTGACGAATTGAAACGGGAAGATCTCAAACGCATCATCACCGAACCCCGCAACGCCATTGTCAAGCAGTACCAGGCGTCCCTTGCCATAGACGACGTGAAACTTGAATTCACGGAAGGGGCCATCAACGCCATCGCCGACACGGCCATCAAGCAGAAAACCGGCGCGCGGGGGCTCCGGGCCATCGTCGAAAAACTCATGACCGACATAATGTTTGAAATTCCTTCCATCGAGGGAAACAAGCAGGTAATCATAACCCAGGAGACGGTGGAAAAGTCGGAGCCGCCGCTTATTCAGTCCATTCAGAAAAGCGCATGAAATTCCCCGGCGCCGGGAGAAGGACGGGAATAAAAAGACTCTTTTCAAAAGCCGGCGGCGGGGAGGGGGAATTTCCCTTTCTCCCCCTGCGGGAGCTGGTTCTTTTTCCCAACACGGTCATTCCCCTCTTCATCACTTTGCAGCCGGGCATCGCCGCGGTTGAGGAGGCGCTGAGACACGATCTGAGGCTCTTCGCGGCGTGCGTTCCCGGCGAAAAGAAGGGGCCCGCGGAAAGGGAAAAGCGGGAAGACCCGGCGCGGCTTGTCGGCGTCGTGGCGCGTATCGTTCAGTATTTAAGGCTCCCCGACAATACCTTCCGCATTGTCCTCCAGAACGAATACCGGGGCAGCGTGGTTTCCGTTACCCGGGGAAACGGCTTTTCAACCGTCCGGGTAGAGCCGGTGAAGATTACGGACTTTTCAAATCCTCCGGGGGCGCAGACGGCGGCCCTGATGCGCGTACTGCGGAATTCATTTGTCCGTTACGCCGAATATTCAAAAAAAATAGGCGCGGAAACCATCACCGCGGCGGAAAAGAGCGAGAACCCCGAACGGCTGGCCAATATTGTCTGCAACGCCGTCGCCGTAAAACCCGAAAAAAAACTGGCGCTTTTGGGCATCGCCGGCACGCGGGAACGGCTTGAGGCGGTCATTGAAACGCTGGAAACGGAAAACGAGATTTTCGGCATACAGAAAAGCATTTCCGGCAAGGTCAAGAGCCGCATGGAAAAAAGCCAGCGTGAATACATACTCCATGAGCAGATCAGGGAAATAAACAAGGAGCTGGGAAACGAGACGGCGGAAGACGAATTCGCGGAAATTGAAAAAGCCATAGCGCACAAAAATCCCGGAGCGGAAGTGCTCGACAAGGCGCGGAAGGAAATAGGCCGTATCAGAAAACTTCCTCCCTTTTCCCCCGAGGCCGGCGTCCTCCGGGGGTATCTTGAATGGATAGCCGATCTTCCCTGGAGCGAATATTCGGCGGACGCCGGCGCGGGCGCCGCCGATCTCGCGGAGGCCGAACGCATTCTTGACGAGGATCACTTCGGCATGCGGAAGGCCAAAGATCGCATTCTTGAATTCATCGCCGTGCGGCAGCTCATCGCGCCGTCCGGGCGGCCCCCGGACGCATTGCCCCCGGACACGCCGCTGTCGGATATGCCGCAGGCTGATATGTCGCGGACAGACGCGCCGCGGCCGGACGCATTGCCCGCGGGTATGCCGCCGGAAGCGTCCGGGATGGGCCTGGAAGATACTCCCCTTGAAAAAACGGGCATCAAGGGGCCTATCCTCTGTTTTGTGGGCCCGCCCGGCACGGGAAAAACCAGCCTGGGCAGATCCGTGGCCAGGGCGTTAAGGCGCCGCTTTGTGCGTGTATCCCTTGGCGGGGTCAGGGACGAAGCGGAAATACGGGGCCACCGGAAGACCTATGTCGGATCCCTGCCTGGCAAGATAATCCAGTCCATGCAGAAGGCGGGGACGATGAACCCGGTGTTTCTTCTGGATGAAATAGACAAACTTTCAAGCGACTTCCGGGGAGATCCCGCGTCGGCCCTGCTTGAGGTGCTTGACCCGGAACAGAATTCCACCTTCACCGATCATTATCTTGAAGTGCCCTACGATCTTTCCAAAGTCCTTTTCATCACCACGGCCAATTCCCTGCACGCCATTCCCTACCCGCTTCTTGACAGAATGGAGATCATCGAAATACCCGGCTACGGTGAAAACGAAAAACTCGCCATCGCGAGGCAGTTCCTTGTTCCCAAGGAACTCAATGAAAACGGCCTTAAGGACGCGAGGGTACTGTTTACGGATGAAACCATCCGTGAAATCATACGGCACTGGACCATGGAATCGGGGGTGCGCGGACTGGAACGGGAAATAGCCCGCTGCGCGCGGCGCGTGGCCCGCGCGGCGGTGAAAAAAAACTACGGCAGGGACAAGCCCATTTCCTCGTTCAAAAAAACGGTGCGTACGGACGATCTTGAAAAACTCCTGGGACGGCGCAAATACAAGGACGACGTGGTATTCAGGGAAGCCCGCATCGGGGTTACCTACGGCCTCGCGTGGACCGAAACCGGGGGTACCGTTCTTCCTGTGGAAACGATACATTTTGAGGGAAACGGCGATTTTATCATCACCGGAAACCTTGGGGACGTGATGAAGGAAAGCGCCCGCATCGCCCTTTCGTATTTGCGGAGCGGACGGGACCGGTACAACTTTACCGTCAGGGACCCGGGAAAAACCGACTTCCACGTTCATGTTCCCGAAGGGGCCATACCCAAAGACGGGCCTTCGGCGGGAATTACCCTGGCCGCGTCCCTTCTTTCAACCCTCTGCCGGGTCCCGCCCCGGCCGGGCATCGCGATGACCGGGGAACTCACCCTCACAGGCCGCGTACTGCCGGTCGGCGGCCTCAAGGAGAAGCTCCTTGCCGCGATACGGAACGGCATGGAGAAGGTTCTCCTTCCCGCGGACAACCGCGATGAATGGGAAGAACTGGACAGGGATATACGGGGAGCCCTCTCCGTCGATTTTGTCGAAAACGCCGACGAGGTTTTCGGGATTCTGTTCGACAGGGGAATACGAAAACGGCGGGCAGGAAAATCCTGAAACGGTACGGTGAAAAATCCATTTGACAAGCGGGAATAGCTGTTCTATACTGTTTTGTCAAAAGGGAGCTTGTTCCAAAACCCGGTTGGTTTTGGAACAGCCTCAAGGTTAAGGAGTGGACGACGGACGGCGTTGTAATTCAATCGGTTGATCGCGCACTGGAAATTCTGTCCATTCTGGGAAGTTCCCAGACTGTTGAATTCGGCATTACCGACATTGCCTTCAGGATGGGACTTAACAAAAGCACTGTTTTTGGCCTGGTGAGCACCCTGCAGAAAAGAGGGTATGTGGAGCAGAACCGGGAAACAAAGCGGTACCGTTTGGGAATTAAACTCTTTGAGATGGGTTCCCTTGTCCAGCGGCGCATGGACGTACGAACTGAAGCGAAACCGTATTGTCAGGAACTGTCCGAAAAGTACTCCTGTACGGTTCATGTGGCGGCTTTTTACGATTTCGAAGTGGTGTACATAGACAAGGTGGATTCACCGGATGTCGTGGTACAGTATTCCCAGCTTGGACGCCGGGCGCCCATGTACTGTACGGGGGTTGGCAAGGCAATTCTCGCCAATCTTTCGCTTGAGGAAAGGGAACTGTTTTACAAAAAGGTAGTCATGCAAAAATATACCGCGAAAACCATAACAACCCGTGAAAATTTGGAGAAGGAACTGCAGACCATTCACAAATGCGGGTACGCGGTGGATGATGAGGAAATACAACCCGGTCTGCGCTGCGTCGCCGCTCCGATTTTTAACCATCAGGGGCATCCATTGGCGGCCATCAGCGTGTCAAAACTCTTGAGCCGCATAACGTCCGAAACGCAGTCCCTTATAGCCGGCGACATTGTCGGAATTACCCGGCAAATTTCTTATAAATTGGGATACAAAATTGGTTGATTTTTTGTTCATTATATACGAATATGGTTCGGTAATGATGAACTATCCTGTTTCAATGTTTTTTTCGGACGGAACAGGCGGGAAGGAACAATGAAGTACCGGAGCGCCGACATACTTGAGGGTGAAGGCAGCGGATTTTACCGCTCTCTGTTTAAGGCCATGGGATATACGGATCATGAGCTTGACGGGCGTCCTCTTGTAGGCATCGCCAATTCCTGGAATACCCTGGTTCCCGGACACGTCAATCTGAACAGGATCGCGGAATTCGTAAAAAAGGGAATTTACGCCGGGGGCGGCACGGCGGTGGAATTCGGCGTTCCCGCCGCCTGCGACGGAATCGCACAGGGACACCGGGGAATGAATTATATCCTTCCGTCAAGGGAAATTATTTGCAACGCCGTGGAGATTATGGCGGAGGCCCACAAACTGGACGCGCTGGTAATGCTGGCATCCTGTGACAAAAGCGTTCCCGCCATGCTCATGGCCGCCGCGCGCCTTGATCTGCCGGCCATTATTGTTCACGGCGGTCCCATGATGGGCGGCATTGAATTCGACGGCCGAAAATCGGATCTTACCTCAATAGATGAAGCCCGCGGCATGTACAAGTCGGGCGGTATAACCCGGGCGGAATTGTTATCTCTGGAAAACACCGCCTGTCCCGGCTGCGGATCCTGTTCTTTTCTGGGTACGGCAAACACCATGTGCTGCATCACGGAGGCTGTTGGATTAAGCCTCCCCGGAGAGGCTTTGGTGCCGGCGGTTTACGCCGAACGGATGCGCTACGCTTTTGATTCGGGACTCGCCGTCTGCCGGCTCGCAAAAGAAGGCATAGGTGCGCGGAAAATTCTTTCCAGGGAAGCCCTGCGAAACGGCATCAAACTGGCAATGGCTATATGCGGCTCTACCAACGCGGTGCTCCATCTGAGCGCGGTGGTTAACGAGGCCGAACTTGAAATGAACGTGGTGGAGGAATTTGCCGCTCTGAATAAAACCGTCCCCCAGCTTGTGCGGGTCAATCCCGCCGCGAAATGGGACATGGAGGCCTTTCATCAGGCGGGGGGTATTCCCCGTGTAATGCTTAATCTGGGGGATATTCTTGACACTTCCGTCATAACCTGTACGGGAAAAACAGCGGGGGAGAACTTGGCGTCCTATGTTTGGCAATACCCGGAAAACCGGGAAATAATCAAAAAAAGGGAGGCGCCGTTCAGCAGTACAGGAGGCATCGCCGTACTTCACGGGAATCTTGCCCCCAACACGGCAATCAGCAAGCCTGGCGCCATTGATCCCGCCCTGCACCGTTTTACCGGTAAAGCCAGGGTGTTTAACAGCGAAGAAGAAGCTGAAAGCGCCATTCTTGGAGGCGGAATAAAAGCCGGCGATGTGGTGGTGATTCGCTATGAAGGGCCCAAGGGCGGACCGGGAATGCGAGAGATGTTCAAGGCGATGAAGTACCTTTACGGCATGGGGCTTAACAAGTCTACCGCGCTTATTACCGACGGCCGTTTTTCAGGTACCAACAATGGCTGCTTTGCCGGACATATTTCACCTGAGGCGGCGGAAGGCGGTCCCCTGGCCATTGTGGAAGACGGCGACGAAATTTTCATCGATGTTATTGACGGCATACTGCGTCTTAACGTTCCGGAAGACGAAATCAGCCGCAGGCGGAAAAACTGGCCAAAGCCTTTCAAGCCCGTTCCCCGTGGGTATTTGCGGTTATACGCCCGCGCGGCTTCTTCCGCGGACAGGGGAGCGGTCATTGATTTTCGTATGTTGAATACCGCGACTGGATTTGTCGAATGAACATAGATCTGAAAGGCAGAACGGCGGTTATAACAGGCGGCAGTTCCGGGATAGGCCTTGCCGCGGCCCTCGCGATGGGCAGATGCGGGGCGAAAATAGGGATATGCGGAACGGGAAAAGAAAAACTCGACAGGGCTGTTGAACAACTGACAAGGGCCGGCGTCAAGGCGTTCGGCGCCGTCTGCGATGTGGCGGATAGCGGCGCCCTGTCCGTTTTTGCCGGCGAGGTGGAAAAAAACCTGGGAGCCATTTCCATATGGGTCAGCAACGCCGCAGTGTATCCCCAGTATACCCTGCTTAATACCCCCGAAAATATATGGCAGCGTACCATCGATGTAAATATGAAGTCTGTTTTTCTGGGGGGAAAAATCGCCCTGAACAAGATGCGGAATTCGGGAGGCGTTCTTTTGAACGCGTCTTCCTTTGCCGCGCGCATGCCGTCCGTTGGCAGCGGACTCTACGCGGCCGTCAAGGCGGCAGTGAGCAGCATGACTCAAACGCTGGCGGCGGAACTGGCCCCTTGGGGAATCAGGGTCTGCGGCTACGCTCCCGGCGTCATTGATACCGATATAACCCATCCCCTCATTGAAGCTGGAGGTGAAACAATGAAAAAAACAATCCCCATGCGGCGTTTCGGCAGCAGCGAGGAGGCGGGAAACGTCATCGCGTTTCTCGCCTCCGATTACGCCTCCTATATTTCCGGTGTTACCGTGGAAATTAACGGAGGCAAATATTGCGTTCAAAATCCGGATGAGGCATGGACCTCCTCCGGTGATTTAATTTTCGGAGGAAAATCATGAAATTATCACAGCATGTCCTGGACAAGGAGAAGAAGGTCAGACAGCACACCGAGGCGGCTTCCGTACAGCCCATTTATGAAAAATCAAAATACGCCTTTGAGGAATTGTACAGGGATTTGCCCGTGTGGGAACGCACCGCCCGCAGTGTCGCGTATCAGTTTGACAACCAGATCATAGACATTGAAGACGATGATGTAGTCGTGGGCAGGTATAATTTCAAAAAATTCAGGTCCGATACGCTGCCAGACCAGCATCCCAGAAAAACGGATACCGACAATTCCTATCTTTTTGAAAAGGCGCGCATTGCCATGAACGAAGAAGTCGCGCAAAAGTATCCGGCCATGCGTACGGATTACGTGGAATGCGGCCTGCATGCCGACGCGTTCTGGAACGGGCACGAAGCGCACGCTTTCCAGATGGTACTGCATTCAGGATGGCAGGGCATGATGGATTTGGCAAAACGCAATCTTTCCCGGACAAAAGACGAAAAATCAAAAGAATATTTTCAGGGGCTTGTCATTACACTGGAGTCCCTGATCCGCTATAACGACAGGTACGCGGAGGAGCTGCTGCGCCGGGGAATGAAGAGCCAGGCGGAAATTTGCCGCAGGGTTCCCCGGTATCCGGCCCGCAGCTTCCGCGAGGCGGTGCAGTGCGTAAACATGGTGTATTTTACCGTTACCCAGGAAGCCAGCGGCACCTATGGTCCGGGCTGGGTCGACTATTATCTGTGGCCTTATCTTGAAAAGGATCTCCGGGAAGGAACAATTACGGAACAGGAAGCCTACGATCTGTGCGGTTATCTGATGATCCAGATAGACAGCCGCATCATGCTTGATGAAAACCACAACGACACCATCTGTCTTGGAGGCAGCCACCCCAACGGCACGTCCGCGGTAAACCCCCTGACCTACATGTTCGCAAACGCGGTAACCGAGCTGGAAATCACCTGCCTTCTGGTATACATCAAAATGCCCGAGAATCCCCCGGAAGACTTTGTCCAGTTTGCCGCCGAATGGCTGATCCGCGGCAGAAACCGGGGCCAGATACTAAACGACAAGGCAATAGCCGGCTCCCTCGCGTACCGGGGCACCCCGTATCACGAAGCCCTTTCCTATACCTCAAACGGATGTATGGAAATTTCCTGCTCCAATGCCAACAGCGATCTTCTGCTGTGCGGCTGGTTTAACATGCCCAAATTTGTGGAACTGGCCCTTACGGGCAACAGGGACATGGTAAGCGGAAAGCGCTATGATTCCATTCATTTCAAGGGACTCGCGAATTGCGGCAACTGGGAGGAATTCTATTCCGATTTTCTCGGGGAAAGCCGGCGTATACTTGTGGATTATTTTGACTGTATCGATATCCTCAGCAAATACAGCGCCATTTACCGTCCTACCTACTACGCAAGCGCCATGCTCTGCGACTGTATGCTGCGGGGACGCAACATGTCGGACGGCGGAACACGCTACAATGATTACGGCGTTTCTCCGGTGGGCATGGGTACTGCGGCAGATTACCTTTTCGGCATAAAAAAATCCGTCTTCGACGACAAGATCTGCGGTGCCGTCATGTTGGTGGAAACCCTGGAAAAAAACTTCAGCAATAATGAAATACTGCGGCAGAAACTCAAAAACATCCCCAAATTCGGCCAAGATAACGACGAGGCGGACAAATTTGCCGTTGATTACGCTAATGACATTTGTGATATATACGAATGTTATGAAAAC
>JAIRXH010000038.1 GCA_031268385.1 Treponema sp.
TTTTCCGGACCGCCCCTCAAAAAGAAAGACTTCAAGACAATCATGGAGGCGGTAAAAAACGCCGCTCCCCTTCCCAATACGGCGCGGTTCAACTGGAAAGACGGTTTTCACCCCGAAGAGGCCTGATATTTTGATGTTGTCGTAGCCCATGACGGAAACCTGTTCGGGAATGCGGATCCTGTATTCTCCAACGCGGTTTATGATTCCTGTCGCCGCATTGTCGTTGGTAACAAAAAGCATGGTTGAAACGGCAGCAATTTTCTCCAGGGGTAAGCCCAGGCCCCAAAGCAATCCCATGAGTCCCGAAGAAAATCCTTGAGTCCCGAAAGAAAATCCTCAGGTCCCGAAGAAAAATTCCCAGGTCCCGAAGAAAAATTCCCAGGTCCCGAAAGAAAATTCCCAGGTCCCGAAGAAAAATTCCCAAGTCCCGAAGAAAAATTCCCAGGTCCCGAAAGAAAATCCCCAGGTCCCGAAGGCAATTCCCCAGGTCCCGAAAAGAACGGGGGCTCCATTCGGAATATTTCAGAAAGAAATTAATTGGACGGGGTATGGTATGGCTATGATGGGGAACCCCCGGAATAGTTGAAAATGAGAATCGCGACAGGTTGACAAGACAACGGGATAAACATACAACTTCCATACAGGATAAAGAACCGTGTTTTACCGGCGAAGAGACTTGAACTCTTACACTCTCGCGAGCAGTAGATTTTGAGTCTACCGTGTCTACCGTTCCACCACGCCGGCGGGAACACCGCGTTACGCGGCGCTGGTTCAATCAATATATCATGCGCCTGCGTCCGCCGCAAGCCGCGTGTCAAGGAGGCTCTGTATGCTTGAAGCCGTTGATCTTCGCTGTGAATACCGGACCAACCCCTCGGGTGTTTGTACCGCGCGGCCCCGTTTCAGCTGGAAACTGGAATCAGACGGAAGGAATGTGCTGCAGACCGCGTACAGCATTGAGACTGCCGGGGATGAAAATTTCAGCGCTCTCCTCTGGCAAAGCGGGAAGATCGCTTCCGCCCAATCCATTCTTGTGCCCTGCAAAGGCGCGCCTCTTGCTTCAGCCTCCCGTTATTACTGGCGGGTAAAAATCTTTGATAATCATGGTGAAGAAAGCCCCTGGAGTGAAACCGCTTCATTTGAAACCAGTCTCCTTTTCCCTGAAGACTGGACAACCGGAAAAGACGGAGCCGTTTTTATCAGCGGCGAAGACGGAAATGCCGGACAGCTTTCTTCGGGTGTTCTTTTAAGGAAAGAATTCAACCTTTCAAAAGAGGTTGTTTCGGCGGTGCTTTACGCCGCCGCCAAAGGAATATACACGGCCTTCTGCAACGGCAGCCGCGCGGGAGACGAAGTTCTTTCGCCGGGCTTCACGGAGTACACATCGCGCATTCTTTTTTCGGCGTACAATGTCGGGGATCTTCTGGTTAAGGGGGCGAATGCCCTGGGCTTTCTTGTAGGTCCCGGCTGGTACAAGGGCGATCTTGCCGGCTGGATAGGAAAGCGCAATGTTTTTGGCGCGCGTACCGCCGTCATCGCGCAGCTCAGAATCAAATATGCCGACGGCACGGCCGAAACCGTCGTCACGGACGGCGGTTGGACCTTCGCGGCGTCTCCCGTTACCTACAGCGAAATTTACCACGGCGAAACATACGACGCGCGGCTCGAACAGCCCGGCTGGAACAGGGGCGGCTTTACCGGCGGCGGCTGGAAGCCTGTGTACATTGAAAGCGCCGATACCGGCATGTTAAAACCCCACGACGGCCTTCCGGTAAAGGAAAAGGAATTTCTTGAACCTCTTTCCCTCATCAAAACTCCACGGGGAGAAACGGTGCTTGATTTTGGCCAGAATATTTCCGGCTGGGTCCGGTTTACGGTACGGGGAAAGGCCGGCGACAGGGTAAAAATACGGCACGCGGAAATTCTTGACGCCGAAGGAAATTTTTATACCGAAAATCTGCGGAGCGCCCGGCAGACCGTTGAATATATAGCAAAGGGAGGGGCGGCCGAAACCTATTCGCCGTACTGTACCTTTCAGGGATTCCGCTATGTCGCCGTTGACGAGTATCCGGGCGAAATAAACTGTGACGATTTTACCGCGGCGGCAATTTATTCGGATATGCGTCCCGCCGGTGAATTCAAATGCTCGCATCAGAAACTCAATCAGTTCATCAGCAATGTGCGCTGGAGCATGAAGGACAATTTTGTCGATATTCCCACCGATTGTCCCCAGCGGGATGAGAGGCTGGGATGGACAGGAGACGCGCAGATCTTTGTCCGCGCCGCGTGTTTTCTTATGGAAACCGCTCCTTTTTTCAAAAAATGGCTGCGTGATCTTGCGGCGGGTCAGCTGCCCGACGGCCAGGTGCCCCATGTGGTTCCCGACGTATTGAAGGATATTTCCGGAAAGGATACGAAGATATATCAGAACGCGGGGGCTGCCGCCTGGGCCGACGCCGCCGTTGTTATTCCCTGGACCATGTACCTCTATTACGGTGACAGGGACATGCTTGAAGAACAGTACCCTTCAATGAAAAAATGGGTCGAGTATATCCGCGGCGTTGCCGGGGACGGCTTTCTTTTCAATACCGGTTTTCATTTCGGCGACTGGGTGGCCCTTGACGCAAAGGAAGGCAGTTACTTTGGCGCCACGCCGAACGATCTTACCGCCACCGCCTGGTACGCCCGTTCCGCAGAAATACTTTCGGAGGCCGCCGGAGTTCTTGGCCTTGAAGACGACGCGAAAGAATACGGAAAACTCCGGAAGGACATAGGCGAAGCGTACCGGAATGAATTTTTTACTCCCGGCGGACGTCTTGCCGCCCGCACCCAGACGGCCCATATCCTTTCGCTTTTTTTCGGCCTCGCCCCGGAGGAATACCGCTCCCGGACGATTGAAACCCTTGTCTCCCTTATCGCGGAAAACGGCAATCACCTGACGACAGGTTTTGTGGGGACCCCTTTCGTGTGCAGGGTTCTGGCGGATAACGGCCGCCTTGATCTGGCGTATGAACTCCTGCTAAAGGAAGACTTTCCTTCCTGGCTTTATCAGGTTACAAAGGGGGCGACTACGATATGGGAACATTGGGACGGCCTCAAGCCGGACGGGACCATGTGGAGCCCCGACATGAATTCCTTTAACCACTATGCCTACGGCGCGGTAGCCGACTGGGTTTTCAGCGCGGTGGGCGGCCTTGATACGGATTATGAAAAACCCGCTTTTGTGCGGAGCGTCATACGCCCCCTTCCCGGCGGTACTATCAACTGGGCGGAAACTTCCCTTGAAACAGGCTGCGGCGCCCTCTCGGTACGCTGGGAAATCACGGGCGGGAACATGACCGTGTCGGTCAAGGTTCCCCACAACAGTTCCGCCCTCCTTGTGCTTCCCGGAGCGGAAGGTGGCGCAATAGGAGGGACCGTCTTTACGAAGTCCAAAGGCGGCGCGGAAGCGGAAATTGGTTCGGGATCGTATGTCTTTACCTATTTGTACCGTCCGTAACTGTACTCAGGCGGAAAAAGCCCGGCCGTCAGAAGAAACGGCGCGGCGGCGGAACCGTAATGTAAATGACAATACAGGCCCCGATCACTTGCAGTGACGGAATTTCAACTCCGGGAAACGCGGTAATGTTTTTTTTATGCGTCAACTACTGGATCTTTTTTAATAAATAAATTATATTTATTGAAGTTCTTTTAAAACGTTAGTTGTGAAAGAACAATTCAGATTTTAATTATTTCAAGGAGTTTTTCATGCAGAAAACAGCGTCTTCGCAGGTTCCCGGAACCGTCCTCAAGGATTTTTTGGACGAGTATCAGCTCAATCCTACCCAACTGGCCGCGGCGTTAAAGTTAAGCCAGTCGGCCGTAAGGCAGATTACCATTAACAAAACAAGAATTTCGGTTCCTGTTGCCCTGCGCCTGTCAAAGTTTTTTGGTAATTCATGTGATTTTTGGCTTGATTTACAGAAGAATTACGATCTTGCCGCCGCGGCAAAAGACAGCAAACTGAATGCCGCGCTGAAAAGCATACAAAAAGTAAAGAAACCCACGGCCAAGAAAGAAGAAAAAGCCGCCGCGGGGAAGAAAGCCAAGGCGTCTCCGGCAAAAGCTCCCGCAGCCAAAGCTCCCGCCAAAACCGGAAGAAAGGGCAGAAAGACAAATCCCCAAAATTCGCTGTAACAGGGATCCTGAAAGACAGGAAAACTTCCAAAAACCCTGGTTTTTGGAAGTTTTCGGGATTATTCCCCTATTATTTTTACCGGTATCCGTCTGCGCCCGTCAAATTCTCCGGTTTCTTTTTGTGTTAAACCACAGTTCTTTGAGCTTGTTCAAAAACCCGGTTAGTGCGCAAACTTTGTTTGCGATGGAACAAGCTCCTGGAGAAAATTGCCAAGGCAGCGCTGATTTATTCGAATGCGAATAAATCAATGTTACTTGAGCTTGTTCCAAAACCCGGTTGGTTTTGAAACAAGCTCTTGGAGAAAATTGCTAATTCTTTATAAGTTAAGCATTTGCCGCTTATGCAATTTTCTCCAGGGGTAAGTAACTGTTCCAAAACTGAAGTTTTGGAACAGCCTCACTTTACTTTATAAATTAAGCATGTGCCGCTTATGCAATTTTCTCAAGGGGCAAGAGGCTGTTCCAAAAACTGAAGTTTTGGAGCAGCCTCCTTTTGTAAACAATTTCTTGTGTCTTTTCTTTTGTAACGTTTTTCGCGTGAAAAAACAGGCCGGCTTTCCGGGCTTCCCTAATCCAGATCGTTTATGGTAAACACAATCCTGCTGTTTGGCGTTATCAAAACATCCCATTTTGTATAGGTATCGCCGTCTTTGTCTTCAAGTTTGACATCGTACCGGTTTGTCACTTCCAACGGGTACAGCAGTCTGACCGTAACCGACTGGCCGTCCAGAAGAACATCGTCATCCAGTATGTCTTCTTCCCAGTCTTCGGTTGCCGTCTGGCTGATATACACATAGTACACCGTGTAGCCGGTGTTGTTTATGATGGTAATACGCGGACGGTCCTGAGCGGACGCCATTTCGGCAAAAAACACCAAAACAGCCAACAAAACAAGTTTTTTCATTGTTTTTCCTTCCTCCAGGGAAACACCAATTTATTTGAATATGAATAAATCAGCGTTACCCAAGTGTAATTTTGTATGTTGTCCCACATTTTTGTCAACTGGCCGCGCTGCCTCAAGTAACATCAAACCCTGACGGGGGCTGTACCTCAACAGTAAAATCAAACAGGTGGCTTACAGCGTCTTTCCGGTCATCTATGCCGGGACAGTCTTGTGCCGCCGGCGTTCAAAGTTTTCTGACCGTCAAATCGAAGCCGGATCGTCCGGTGACAAGGCCCCGGATGAACGTTCCGGGCCGCGGGGCGTCTTCGCCGCCGTTTTCCGGGACGATTACCGCCGAACCGTCAACTTCGGGGGCCTGACAATACAGGCGGCCCAGGTAGAGGGGGCCGGTCTGTGTTCCCGCTTCAAGCCGTTCCTCAACAAGCACATCACAGGTTCCGCCGACAAAGCGGTCCAGATTTTTTTCGGTAATGGGGATTTGGCGTTCCTCAACAATTCGTCTGCGCCTTTGGGAAATTTTTTTCGGAACTTGTTCCTTCATGGAACAGGCCGGGGTGTCTTCTTCCCGTGAATAATCGAAAACCCCCAGCCAGTCAAGCCGGATCTTTTCCTGAAAATCGAGGAGCCGTTCAAAATCTCCGTCGGTCTCGCCGGGGAAACCCGTCATAAAGGTGGAACGTAGTACGGCGCCGGGAAGCCTGTCCCGTATACGGGCGGCAAGATCAAGATATGCTTCGGCGCTGCCCCGCCGGTTCATCGCCGCGAGGATACGCGCCGATCCGTGCTGGAGGGGGATGTCAAAATAGGGAAGGATACGCCTGTCGGCGGCCATGATATCAAGAATGGAAAAGGGAAAATTGTCGGGATGCAGGTAAAGCAGACGGACCCAAAAATCACCCTCAAGGCCGGATATGGCCGCCAGAAGCCTTTCTATGGAATCCGCCGGGGCGGATTGGGACGGCGTTTGGGCGGTATCGCGCCCGTAAGAAGCCGTATCCTGTCCTATGAGGCACAGTTCCCGTACACCCCGGTCAAGGAGGACCCGGCATTCGGCGAGTATGTCCCCGGAGCCGCGGCTCTTGAGTCCGCCGCGTATCAGGGGAATGGCGCAGAAGGAACAGCGGTTGCCGCAGCCTTCACTGATCTTTACATAGGCCGAACCGGGAAGGGAAAGGAGCGGCCTTCTGCCCGTTTCGGGCTTTTCCGGCGTTTCGGGAATTTTCACCGCCGCCGGGGACAGACTGCCGGCGGCGGAAACTATTTCGGAAAGATCTTCACTGCCAAAAAGAATATCCGCCTCGGGCAGGGATTCGGTCAGTTCTTTTTTGTAACGCCGGGCAAGGCAGCCTGCAAGCAGAACTTTCTTGCCGGGGTAATTTTTTTTCCAGGAAAGGACCGCGTTAATCGATTCCCTTTTCGCGCTGTCGATAAAACCGCAGGAATTGACGATGATAAGGTCCGCCGTTTCGGGATCGGACGCGGAAACCCAGCCCGATCCGTTGAGGAAGGCCATCATGTTTTCCGCGTCAACCTGGTTTTTTACGCAGCCGAAGGGATCCATGAAGTAGGTCCCGCGCGGCGTGATTCCGCGCCGCACGCCTACTGTTCGAGCCTTGCCAGGATCAGGCGGTACCTGTTGTCGTCGTCCCGAACCCAGCGTATGTCCGCCACTACCACTTCGCCCGCGCCGCCCAGTTCTACCGGCACCGTTCTTCCGCCGCCTATAACCTGGAATTTCGCGGTTTGGGCGTTGGAGGCCCAGACACGTATTCCGTTCTGCGCCTGTATGTTAAGTTCGTCCGAACGCTGAAAGTACTGCTCGCTGCGGCCCGGCCTGTCCCGTTCAAAAAGAATTTCCCAGCGGAACATGCAGTAACCCTGAAATGCCGCCTGCAGGGTAAAGGGATAGGCTTGAGGGGAAGTAAAAATGACGGTCGACGCGGCGGGCAGCACCGTTCTTTCGGGAATTTCGGCGGCAGCGGGAGGCGCGGCGTACAGTTCAAAGCGGAGCAGGGCCCCGGTTCCGCTGTCGTTTTTGACAAAATCCGCCGCGGTAACGTGAAGTTCGGCGATGCCGTTCCCGTCAAGATCCACCGTTACTTCCTGGCTCAAATCAAGAACAAGGGAACCCGAAGGCGTGGCAAGAGTTACCGCTTCCCCCAGATTGGCCAGTTCTATCTTATACTGATCGGGTCCCAGCGGAATCAGGACCGAATCTCCCCGGTAAAGCCGCCGTTCCAGGGAATCGGCGTTCATGGTATATTCCGCCGGACGGCGGACGGTCCCGGTTTCAGACGCGGCGGCGGGAAAACGCCGCAGAAAATAAAAGCCCCCGCCCGCCGCGGCGAGAATTACAAGGGCAATGACAATTCCGGCTATGATGCGGGGATACTGCGGAGGCGAACGGAGCAGCTGATCCACCGGAATGGGCTGTTCCTGGATTTTGAGGGCCCGGTACATGGACAGGAGTTCCTGAACATCCAGTCCGAGGTATTCCCCGTAATTCCGCAGAAAACCAAGAATGTAAGGCTCACCGGGAAAACCGGAAAAATTTTCCGTTTCGAGGGCTTCAAGATAGCGGCTTGCTATGTTGGTTTCCCTGCTTACCTGATCAAAATTAATGCCCTTTTCTTCTCGGGCGGCGCGCAGCTTTTCTCCCAGGGATTCCACAGTTCCTCCCCCGGCCTAATCGGCATCCCTGAAAATGAAGTTGTTGTACAAATTGGCCGAAGCCGGCGAATCGTATATAAACCGCTGTTCGGGTATTCCCTGGTTGGTTTTGATGCCGGAAAAATCGAACTGAACCAGTCCTTCGGCTATGGTTCTTCCTTCTATGCGGCGGATAAGCCTGGTTTCGGGATCTATGCAGATCTGTATTTCCCTGAAACCCTCCGAAATGGAACGCCGGGTAAGGCGCAGCTTTACCACCATTTCCCGGGAATTGGCGTCCAGGGGAATGGGTTCCGGCCCGGTAAGGAACGAAGGAATATAGTTGCGCTGAAGCAGGGAAAGTCCCTGACTGCTGGCCAGAGACGCGCCGGAAGCGGGCCGCCGGCTCCGGGTTATCTCCTGATTCAGCACCGCCCGGTACTGGGGCAGGTACACCGTAAGCTGCTCGCCGTTAAAAACGATGACCTGTTCCGCCGGAGAGGTAAAATCTATGCGGAGAAAGGCCGGGGAAAGGTGGCTTACTTTTCCGTGCATTTCGCTGTTCCCCGAACGTATGGTTATATTCGCCTCGTAATCCCGCACCGTTCCGTAATGTTCCGAAACCGTTTTCAGATACTGTTCCGCGGTAATAATTTCCTGGGAGGAAAGGGATGTCACAAGAGCCGTCACAAAAGCCGCGGCCAAAAACCATATTTTCATGGAAAACCTCTGCACGGAGCCATTTTTGAAACCCGGCCGGCGCCGGGATCCCCAAAAAACCCCAATTATCTCATTATATGAAATGACGGGGAAAAGCGCAATACGCCCTGTATACGGCACAGGGCCGCATACAGGGCGCGCCGTTTTTTCCGGGACTGTAACATACGGGCGGGATATGGTATTTTAGTGTCATGGAGCGCCAGTTGCTGCACGGATCCGTTTTTCTTCCGTTTGTGCTTCTTTTGACCGCCGCGAATTGTTTTTCCGGGGGAAACCCCCAGAAAACGCCGGTTATTCCTTCTTCTTCGTCCTCCGCCGAAACGGCACAAATCGGGCACAATGCGGGCAGCGCGGACGCGTATACCTCTTCGGGAAATGCCTCCCCGGAAAGTTTTCCCGCCATGTCCGGGGTTCCGTCGTCTTTTCAGGATTCCCGCCGGGCCGAACAGGTAATGAAGGCCCTTGCCGCCGCGTACCCTGACCGTATCGGCGCGGTCGAATTCAGGGACGGCGACTGGGCGGTGTCTCTTGCCGTCTTTGATACGCCCGAGGAAGAAAAGGAACGCTGGTATTATTACGCCGAAGGCCGGCTTTTGCCCGAAGAACTGCGCGCCAGGGCGGCGGAATACGATCCCCAGCCCTTTTACAATTATTCGGCCGATCTTCCCCCCTGGAAGGATCCTTCCGCCGAAGACGCGGCCCGCATGAGGGGCCAGTCGGAACGCCGCCGAAGGAACCCGGCCCGGCGTTCCCAGCATTTTTTTGACGACCTGTGGCGGGCCCACAGCCGCGATGAATCCTGGGACCGGGTAAAATCCATCCGTTTTCTCGGACATCCGGTGATGATCCACTACTCCATTCTGGAAGATCTTGCCCTGGTGGAGGAGCGTATTCTTGCCGAATCGAAAACCAACGCCCAGGTGCGGCAGTGGATCGGCAGCCTTGATACCCTTGACGGCTGGAACTGGCGGAGCATAGCCGAAACCCAGAGCCGGAGTTTTCACGCCTACGGCGCCGCCCTGGATCTTCTGCCCGCGTCGCTTGACAGCCGTGAAACCTACTGGCTGTGGGCCGCCCGGAGAAATGCCGACTGGTGGACCATTTCTTACGACAGGCGCCTCCATCCTCCCGCCGCGGTGATACGGGCTTTTGAGTCCCAAGGCTTTCTCTGGGGCGGCAAGTGGCTCTTTTTCGACACCATGCATTTTGAATACCGGCCCGAAATCTTCATCCTCAATAATCTGCCTTTGTCCAAACTCCGCTGAACCGATTTTTCTGTCCTTTCGTATCTATTGGTGATATTTTTATCACTAGTGGATGTTTGGCCTGCGGCCTGATATCAGGGACAATGATACAGGATGGACAACAGGCTTGACGAAGCGGGCATTCGTCTTTTGTTTGCGAAAAATCTGAAGCGTATCCGGGAGACACGGCGCATTTCACAGCTCAACCTGTCAAGCATGACGGGGCTGGCCAATAATTTCATCAATGAAATAGAAAACTGCAACAAGTGGGTTTCCGCCGAAACAATCGCCAAATTTGCAAAGGCCCTGAATGTGGAGCCCTACCGCTTTTTTCTTCCCGAATCGCGCTGGGACGAGCCGGATATCCAAATCTACGTGGATGAGATGGCCGATTCCATCCAGAAAACCGTGGGAGAAGTGGTGAGCAGGTATTCCGTGGAGAAAAAATAGGCCGAAGCCGAAGCAAAGCTTCGGCTTGAGCCATTGCCTTTTGAAGGAAAGGGGGCTATAGTAACGGCTATCGATTTATTGGACTGTGAATATGAAAAGGGTACGCGGCGGGGCAGCTGATTTTTTCCTCATGAGTGGGCCTGAAAGGCTCTACGCCGTACCGGTAATGTTTACCCCCCCCCCCCCCCCCCCCCACAGATAGTGTAGATTATTCCAGATATACCCCATATACCCCCACATATAGTGCCGATAGGGGCGCACAGGGCCGCCCCGGCGCAAGAGATCGCCATTTCAAGTCGACTTATTTTCATTTCAAGTGCACTGGAAACCATTTCATGCCCACTGGAAATCATTTCATGCCCGCTGGAAATCGTTTCATGCCCGCTGGAAATCATTTCATGCCCACTGGAAATCGCTTCATGCCCGCTGGAAATCATTTCATGCCCGCTGGAAATCGTTTCATGCCCACTGGAAATCGCTTCATGCCCGCTGGTTTTGTTCCCGGAATAACGCCCCCCGTGACGGGGGCTTTTATATTGAACAGGAGCAAGGAGAAAACGATGTCGAAGGATTACATTCCCGGTAACGACGCGGCGTTTAACAACTGGTTCAAGTTCATGAACCAGTATGTCAACGCCAAGTGTTCGGGGCAAAGCCCCGAATGGACCCACATTCCCGAAGCGGCGCTTACGGGGCTGCAAGGCGCGTACACGGTCTGGTACAACGCCTACAGCGTTACCCTTTCGCCCCATACCCCGGTGGATACGGAGGCCAAAAACGACGCGAGAAAGGCCGCCAAGGCGGTAATTCGGCCGTTCGTCAACCAGTACCTCCGGTACCCGCCGGTTACGGACGAAGACCGCACGGCGATGGGCATTCCCAATAAGGACATTAAGCCCACCCCGGTTCCCAAGCCCGAAGACATCCCCGAAGTGGAGGCCCAGACCCCGAAGCCCAGGGTGCTCCTCTTCCCTTTCCGCCGGGTGAACATGAAACGCTGGGGGAAACCGGAAGACGTGCACGGCATGGAGCTGGTGTGGCTTATTGCCGACGCGCCGCCAAAGAAGGTTAAGGAACTGGTGCATTCGGCCTTCGCCACCAAAAGTCCTCTGGAACTTGTCTTTGAGGAAGACGAGCGGGGCAAGCAGCTTTACTACGCGGTGCGCTGGGAAACGGACGCGATGAAGAAAGGGGACTTTAGCGCGATTTTTTCGGTTTTCATCCCGTGAGAAAAATGAAGATCACCACAAATACTTTATGATTTTTTGTAAAAGGGGTAACTTGTATCCGACGGGATCTAGGGGCCGGCGCCGATTGTTTCGTGCGGTGAGGGAACGACTAGGGGGAAACCCCCGGCAGACCTCGTCACAAATAATAATCACAACGGCGACCGAAGAAAACAATGAGGGGCGGCGTTTCGGCGCCGCCACCTCGGATAGGATCTCGGTCTACCCCGAGCAGAGACCCCTATTCCGCCAATCTTAGCCTGAGGAGCGGATTATGACAAGGTATGTGGGAATCGACCTGGCGAAGCGGACGATGGAAGTGTGCGTCCTGGACGGGGAGCGGATTGAACGGCACGGGCTGACGACCGACGAGAAGGGGCGGCGGCAGTTGGCCCGGTTCTTGCGGAAGACCGACGAGG
>JAIRXH010000108.1 GCA_031268385.1 Treponema sp.
GCAGTTACAGTACCGGGAATGTCAGCGGAGCCAGCGGCGCTGTCGGCGGGGTCGCGGGGGATGTAGTCAATAGCAGCGTGAGCGGCAGTTACAGTATCGGGACGATCAGCGGATCCCACAATGTCGGCGGCGTCGTGGGGCTGATAGATAACGGCATCAACCTCATAGAAAACTGCGCGGCCCTTAATCCCTCGGTTACCGCGGGAAGTACTGCCGGAAGGGTCGTGGGGTATATCAGCGGCGCCAATACGATTACCGGCAACGTTGCCTGGAGCGGCATGACTCTTACCGGGGGTACTATCGTCGATACTTCCGACGAGGACGGAACGGACATCACCACGGCCCAAGTCCGGGACGGTACGGGCCTGCCGCCCGCCCTCAAAACCGCCTCCTGGAGCTACACGGCGGGCGCACTCCCCATCCTCATCGGGCTCGCGGGGCAGACCGGCGCGCTGCCCGCGCATTTATAGGGCCCAAAGTCTTCGACTTTGGCCCACAACCTGCGGTTGTGGGCTGGGGATTTTACGCGGAGCGAAAACTCCAGGCCCACGATAACCGACCGGCTGTGGACGGCAACCGACCGGCTGTGAGCGGCAGCCGACCGGCTGTGGGCGATAACCGACCGGCTGTGAGCGATAACCGACCGGCTGTGGACGACAGCCGACCGGCTGTGGACGGCAGCCGACCGGCTGTGAGCGGCAGCCGACCGGCTGTGGGCGATAACCGACCGGCTGTGAGCGATAGCCACCCGGTCGGAAACGGCAGCCACCCACTCGGGAGCGGCAGCCACCCACTCGGGAGCGACAGCCACCCACTCGGGAGCGGCAGCCACCCACTCGGGAGCGGCAGCCACCCACTCGGGAGCGGCAGCCACCCACTCGGGAACGGCAGCCACCCGGTCGGGAACGGCAGCCACCCGGTCGGCCGGGCCCTCCGAGATGCCTCATTTTAAAATGTTACCGAAACATCGCCGAAGGCAAAGCGCCAGCTTTGCCTTCGGCCCTCTTGCAAAAAAAACGCCGCCCGTTATACTGTATTCATGATCCGGTTTCCCTGGGGAAGGCTTCTTTTTGCTGTACTGGCGGCGTGTTTTGTCTTTGCCGTCCTCGCGGCGGAAACCACCGCCTTTACCCACCTTGACCACGAGTGCGGGGGGGCGGCCTGTCCCGTCTGCCTGCGGGTGGAAATTGCCCGCGCCATACTCAAGGGATTTGTCCTTGCCGCCGCCGGTCCGGTCTTCTCCGCCTGGCGTGAAACAAAAACCGCGCGCCGCCGTGTTACCCGGCTGTTCACCCCGGTCGCCCTCAACATGAAGTCAACTACCTGAAGCTGCCCCCCGCGAGATCCTTCGGGCGCTTTCCCCGGTAGGGGGCCGAAGCGCCAATTTGAACGCTTCCGGAGGCTGTACAATGAATACTGTTACGGACAACACGATAATCTGTCAAAACGCCGCGTTTGGTTACGACGGACGCGCCGCCGTCCGCGGGCTTGACTTTACCGTGAACCAGGGAGATTATCTTTGTGTTGTCGGTGAAAACGGTTCGGGCAAAAGCACCCTTATAAAAGGACTCCTCCGCCTTGTTCCCCCGATGCGGGGAACCATAACATTCGGCGCGGCGCTGGGCAAAAAGGACACGGGCTATCTTTCCCAGGAAACGGCCGTAAAGAAGGATTTTCCCGCCGGAGTATACGAGATCGTGCTGTCCGGCAATTCGGGCAGCATGGGGCTGCGTCCCTTTTATTCGCCCGGGGAAAGGCAAAGGGCGGAAGAAAACATGGAGCGCCTGGGGGTTGCGGATCTCCGCCGGCGCTGTTTCAGGGAACTGTCCGGCGGCCAGCAGCGCCGGGTGCTCATTGCCCGCGCCCTCTGCGCCGCCCGGAAAATGCTCGTACTGGACGAGCCCGCGGCGGGGCTTGATCCGCTTGTCACATCAGGCCTGTACGATCTGCTTGAAAAAATAAACCGGGACATGGGGATTACCGTCATCATGGTTTCCCACGACATTGAGGCGGCGCTGAAATACGCGCGCTTTGTGCTGTATCTTGAAAAGGAAGACGCGCGGGGCGCAAACATACAGCGTTTTTTCGGAAGCCCCGCCGAATATATGAAATCGGACACAGGGAGGGAATTGTATGTTCACCGCGTTGGCTGAAATGTTTTCGTACGCGTTTCTGGTAAGGGCCTTCATTGTAGGGACCCTGGTTTCTCTCTGCGCCGCCCTGCTCGGCGTCAGCCTGATACTGAAAAGATATTCGATGATAGGGGACGGACTTTCCCATGTCGGGTTCGGGACCCTTGCGCTGGCGACCGCGCTCAACGTCGCCCCGCTGACGGTGTCCATTCCCCTTGTCGTCGCGGCGGCCTTTCTGCTTCTGCGGCTGAGCGAGAACAGCAGGATCCGGGGAGACGCCGCCATCGCGCTTATTTCCACAGGCTCGCTGGCCGCCGGCGTCTTTATCATTTCAATGACAACCGGCATGAACACCGATGTATGCAACTTTTTGTTCGGCAGCATACTCGCCATGACTAGGAGCGACGTATACCTGAGCATAGGCCTTTCGGTAATAGTGCTCATTCTGTTCGTGGTGTTCTACAACAAGCTGTTCGCGATAACCTTTGACGAAACATTCGCCGGGGCGACGGGGGTCAGGACCGGCGTCTACAACATGCTCATAGCCCTTTTAACAGCGGTGACTATTGTGCTTGGCATGCGCATGATGGGGGCCATGCTTATTTCAAGCCTCATCGTCTTTCCGGCCCTCTCCTCCATGCGCCTGTTCAAAAGATTCAAAAGCGTTACCGTCTGTTCCGCCTGCGTTTCAACGCTGTGTTTCTTCGCCGGCATAATCATTTCGTATGTCTACGCGACCCCGACCGGCGCGAGCGTGGTGATAATCAACATTTTCGTTTTTCTGCTGTTTTGGGCAGTTAACGTTTTTTCCGTTTTTATGAAGGAAAAAAGAACGGCGATGGGCATGGCTTCCGCGCTGTGTGTCCTCCTCGCGGCGTCCTGCGGCAGTCCCGGCACCGTCAAGCCGGCCGGCGGCGCGAGCCAGAGCGTGGTGTTACCCAGCGCCGTCGACGACATTGTCAGCAAAAACAGGGAGGCCGGTGTTGTTGAAATAAAGGAAAAGATGTTCATAGCCCAGACCAACGATGTGTACCTCAACGCGGAAGACTATGTGGGAAAAACCATCAGGCTTGAGGGACTTTTCAAAATTGAACAGTACGCCGGAATCGACACCCCCTACTGCTTTGTACTCCGCTACGGCCCCGGCTGCTGCGGGAACGACGGAAACGCCGGATTTGAGGTTGCCTGGGACAAGGAAATTTCCGGGGAAAAGCCATATCCTGAAATTGACGACTGGGTGGAGGCGTCGGGGGAACTGAAATACTATGAGGAAGACGGGTATCCGTATCTGTATATCGCCCTCTCGTCGCTCAAGGTCCTGGAAGAGAAGGGCGCCGAATTTGTGACGCAGTGACGGCATAAAGGCTGCCGGATATGGCCCGTTTGCGGAACAATAAACGGCTTGAACATTAACAAACGGCGGGAAAGACCGCAAAGGATTTTTGTATGAAGCGATTGTTTTTATCCGTTTGCGTTATGTTTGTCATAGTGGCAGCCTCATGCGTCAGTTCAGGCGGGACATTGATGCCTGCGGAAATTACCCTCGAAGAAGTTCCGCCGCTGGATGGAACATTATGGCAGTGGGGAAACGCGGAGAGCGGAAGCGCTTCATATTGCCGCTTTTTTGATGACGGCTACATGATGTATATCCATGAGCTGCCATTTCCGGACGGAAGCGCCATTTCAGCGTATAACATCGGGTTTCCATGGAAATGCGAAGGGTTCAATGTTACGTTCAATTTTTCCGGCAACACCTTTCAGGGTTATTTTGTAAACAAAGATTTTATCAATGCCAAAAACAAAAACAATCCTCTTGTCAGAGTTACCGATAAAGCGGTTCTTGAAAAATACGGTGAATCCTTTCATTTTTCGCCCATGTCCGTATTACCAGGGCGGGGCAAGTTTATTCAGGGAAGCGGCAGCAAGGTAGAAATATTCAACAGTAATGATTACTTTGTGGCCGCCGCTATAGTTACCCCGGAAAGCGCAGGGTATCTTTTATTGCCGCCTGGGCGGGGAGAAACAATTGACGTTCCCGACGGGAATTATGATGTTTATTTTGTCTATTCCACAGAACCAGAATCCCTTTATCAGGGAGATTCGTTCAGCGTCAGGCAGCAGAAGATGACTATTACAATACAACTGATTGAAGACGGAAATTACGGGGTAAAAAAGGTAAGGTAAAGGCAGACCGGGAGCGGCAGGCGGCAGTTACGAAACGGAACAAAAACCACCGCCCCGCGGCGGAAAAAACGCAAGGGGGGTAACACCGCCTGTTAAAAACGTTTTGAAGCGGAATTTGTTCAATAACTGAAGTTATTGAACAACTCTATTGTTCCAACCATAGTAAAAACGCGCTTAACCGGTTCCTGTTTTTGGCAAGATAACAAAAATAATAGTCAATGGACATTTCAGGGTTTTCAAGCGGAACAAGCACGCGGCCCTGGCCGTCATCGCGGTAATGACGGACTATTGTCGTTGAAACGGTTATGCCGTTAGTATTGCGAAGTATTTGGATAAACACAGCAGGATCGTCATAAAGAGCCATCTTGATATTCGGGCGCAAACTTTTCCAGAATTGCTTTTGTTTTGCCAAAAAACTACCGCCCGGATTGGGCTGCATAATGGACAGGGACTTTATTTTTTTTAGGGAAACGGTTTTTTCTTTTGCCAGCGGATGTGAAGCGGGAACCGACAGAAAAAGGCAATCCTTTATAAAATGAACGCACGTAACATCATCGTGTTCAACAGTTCTGGAAGTACAGACAATATCGTTAATGCCGTCAAGAAGCAATTCAATCTCCTTCCCGTTTTCTTCAAAACGGTTATAATGTATTTCGGCATCAGGAAACTCCATAGAAAATTTGGGTATACAAAAACGCAGCGGTCCGGGGTCGCAGAAGGCGATGGAAATAGTGTTTTCCTTTCGCTTGTACTGTTCCATTTCCGCCTTCATTTTTTCAGCATGTTCAAAAATGGCGTTTACCTGTTGCAGCGCCATTTTCCCGGCGTCATTCAGCATAATTTTACCTTTTCTTCGCTCAAAAAGCCGCACCCCCAATTCTTCTTCCAATTTGCGAAGGCTTGCGCTTAATGAAGGCTGGGAAATACAGATTTTTTCCGCCGCCCGCGACATTGATTCATATTCGGCAATGGCCTTGAATTGGGCAAGTTGGGTTAGTTCCATGTATCCGTTACTCCGTGATGAACATACCGCGGGCCTATAGTTTTTGTCTATAGGTATATAGAAATAAAGTATTTTACAAGTTTTCACCGTATCCGTATAATCGATATATAACTTGGACAGGAGAATATTATGGAATACCGGAAACTTGGAAACACGGAGCTTGCCGTGTCGCGCTT
Source organism: Treponema sp. (assembly GCA_031268385.1). Taxonomy (GTDB): domain Bacteria; phylum Spirochaetota; class Spirochaetia; order Treponematales; family Breznakiellaceae; genus JAIROE01. The sequence continues at coordinate 5,496 of JAIRXH010000108.1, forward strand.
TGCGATGGGCTGTATGAGTTTTGGCGACGAAGACCCGACGGGCCTGCACAAATGGGCTTTGGACGAGGGTAAAAGTTGCGAGATTCTGAAACGCTCCCTTGAACTTGGCATAAACTTTTTTGACACGGCAAACATCTATTCCGCGGGGAAAAGCGAAAGGATTCTGGGAAACTTTGTCAAAAGATTTGTAAAACGCCGCGATGTCGTTCTTGCGACAAAGGTATATTTCAACGACTACGCGGGGAGTGAAAACAAAAACGGCCTCACACGGAAGGCGATCTTGAGCGAAATTGACAAGAGCCTTGAGCGCCTGCAAACAGATTATATCGACCTGTATATCATTCACCGCTGGGATTACCGCACGCCGGTAGAGGAAACTATGAGCGCCCTTGATGAAGTGGTCAAAATCGGCAAGGCGCGTTATATCGGCGCTTCCGCTATGTACGCATGGCAGTTTTTGAAGGCGCAAATGACCGCGGAAAAATTGGGTGTGAATAAATTTGTTACGATGCAAAATCATCTCAATCTGATTTACCGCGAGGAGGAGCGCGAGATGATTCCGCTTTGCAGGGAGCAGGGTGTCGCGCTTACGCCGTATAGCCCACTGGCAGGCGGGCGTTTGGCCCGTGACGCGGGCGTGCAAACGGATCGTTCCAGACTTGACCATATCAACGCGGGCAAATACGGATCGACGGCGGAACAGGACGCGCCGGTTATCACCCGGGTGGGAGAGATTGCCGAAAAGCACGGGGTTTCGCGTACCGCGGCAAGTCTGGCCTGGCTTGCGCAAAAGGATATTTGTACCGTACCGGTTATAGGCGCAACAAAGATACAACACCTTGAGGATGCCTGCGCCTTCATGGATTTCAGACTGACGCCTGAGGAGATTGCGTATCTGGAAGAGCCGTATGTTCCGCATAAAGTTGTGGGGGCGTTGTAACGGAGAATGATAAAAAGTTGACTTTTCAACCGGCGAGGGCGGCGAGTTTTTCGCGGATAAACTCGCTCTTTTCCTTGAGGCCTATGTTGCCCGCGGCGAGGATAAGGACATTGGGGGACGCGGGATCGAGCCGCACCTTGCCGGGGGATTCCTGCATGAGCCGCACAAGCCTGTCGACTTTTACCTTCGACACTTTGGCAAATTCAATCCGCACAAGGCCGGAACGTTCCCGGAGAGATCCCACGGCGATTTCCCTGCAGATGATTCGTATCTCGGCAAGGGCAAGGAGCGAAGCCGCCTCGTCGGGAAGCGGACCGAAACGGTCAAGCAGTTCCGCGTAGACCCGTTCGAGTTCCTCCTTGTCGTGTACGGAAGCTATTTTCTTGTACACCGCCATTTTTTCTTCCGGGGAATCAATATACGAATCGGGAATAAAGCCCGTATATTCAAGCTCAAGAAGCGTTTCCGTTTCCGCCTCGTAACTCTCATCCTCAAGCCGTCTTACAGCCTGGTCAAGGAGCCTTACGTACAGATCGAAACCGACCGAATAAATATCCCCCGACTGCTCCCTTCCCAAAAGGTTCCCCGCCCCCCGTATCTCCATGTCCTTCATCGCGATCTTGAAACCGGAACCGAGTTCGGTAAAGTCGGAGATAACTTGCAGCCGTTTCATCGCCAGCTCGGAAAGAGCGTGGTCTTTGGGGTAAAAAAGATAGGCGTAGGCGACGCGGTCCGAGCGGCCTACCCTGCCCCGCAGCTGGTAAAGCTGGGACACACCGTACATGTCCGCCCTGTCTATGATGATGGTGTTCACATTCGGTATGTCTATGCCGTTTTCAATGATGGTGGTCGACACAAGCACGTGAAAGCCGCCGTGTATGAAACGGTGCATAACATCTTCAAGATCGCGGGCGTCCATCTGGCCGTGGGCGGTTTCCACCAGCATCTCGGGCACAAGGTGTTCTATGGTCATCCTTGTTTCCCGAAGGCTTTCAATCCTGTTGTGAAGAAAGAAGACCTGCCCGCCCCGTTCGGCCTCGCGCCGTATTGCCAGGGCGATGCGTTCGCCGTTCCATTCCTCTATCACCGTCTCTATGGGACGGCGGTTTCTGGGGGCGGTGGCAAGAACGCTCATGTCCCGTATTTTAAGAAGGCTCATGTGAAGGGTGCGCGGTATGGGCGTGGCCGAAAGGCTGAGGCAGTCGACGCTGACCTTCAGTTCCTTGAGCCGTTCCTTGTCCTTGACACCGAAACGCTGTTCCTCGTCTATCACCATGAGCCCCAGATCCCTGAAGCTCACATCCTTCTGAATGATGCGGTGCGTCCCGACAAGCAAATCGATTTCCCCCCTGCGTGTCTCTTCCAGAATTTCGCGGACCCTGCGCCCCTGGGTAAAACGGGAAAGCATCGCTATCTTTACGGGAAAACGCGAAAAGCGTTCGGTAAAATTTTCAAAGTGCTGTTCGGCAAGTATGGTGGTGGGGGCAAGAAACGCCGCCTGTTTTCCACCCATGACGGCCTTGAAGCAGGCCCGCAGTGCGACTTCCGTCTTGCCGTAACCCACGTCGCCGCAGACCAGCCTGTCCATGGGATGGGGGCTTTCCATGTCTTTTTTTATTTCCTCAACACAGCGGAGCTGATCTTCCGTTTCCTCAAAGGGAAAGTTCGCCTCGAACATGGTCTGCCATTCGCTGTCCACCGGAAAGGCGAAACCCGGCGCCTCTCTCCGCTTCGAATAAAGGACGAGGAGTTTTTCCGCGAGATCCTCGACAGATTTTTTCACGCGGCCCTTGCGGCTTTCCCAGCTTTTGGACCCCATCTTGTCAAGGCGCGGCGGGGAACCTTCGTTCCCTATGTAGCGCTGGACAAGGTTTACCTGCTCAATGGGAACGAAGACAACTTCCTCCCCAAGATATTCAAGTTTGATGTAGTCACGCTCGTTGCCCAGCGCCCTGATCCTCTCTATGCCCCTGAAAAGCCCTATGCCGTAATTCACGTGAACCACAAAATCGCCGGCGTCAAGTTCCACAAAGGTGTCTATGGGCGCGCTCCGCACGGTTTTAAGAGAACGGGGGGGACGCTTGCGTCTGCCGAAAATTTCGTTTTCCTGTATTACCATGAGGCGGAGATCCGGCAGGGAGAACCCCGAGGAAACGGAGGCGGCCGTAACAAAGAGCTCGCCGCCCGGCGCGGACGGGGTGTCTTCAAGAAGCGTCCTCACGCGGTCGGCCTGCGCCTGCGATTCGGCGGCCACGATGATGGTGTACCCCCGTGCGAAGAGGGCGGAAAATTCCTCCCTCAGGTAGGAAATGTTGCCGAAGAAACTCCTGGGCGGATCGCAGGGAACAAGGAGGCGCAGGGCCCCTTCCTCCGCCTCTCCCTTGAGTGTTCTGAAGGAAACGCGCCGCTTTACAAGCGGAAACAGATTTTTGAATTCAAGGAGTATGCGTTCGGGAAGGGGGATTTCCCTTTCCTGTCTGGTCAAAAGGTAACGGCTCCGGTACTCCCGTTCAAGGCTTTCCTTCGCGTACAGGAGCCGCTCGCTGTCCAGATAAAAAACGGTTCCGTCCGCGCCGATGTAATCGCCCAGGACGGCGGGCTTTTCAAAGGCAAGAGGGTAAAAGAATTCTTCCCCCCCGGCGCGGCGGCGCTCCACAAGTTCCTCAAGGATGAGCCTTCCGCCGGTTCCGCCTTTTTCCCGAAATTCAGGACAGCGGGAAAGGGATTCGCTCAATGCCTCTATGCGGTCGTCGGTCCAGACCACCTCGCGCATAGGCTGTACGCGGAGTTCCGGCAGTTTTTCCCTGCCCCCCTGATCCAGGGGATCGAAGGCGCGGATGGATTCCACCCTGTCAAAATCGAAAAGAACGCGGAAGGCGGAAGCGCCCCCCATGAAAATGTCCAGCACCTCTCCCCGCAGGGCAAATTCACCGCGAACCTGGACGCGGGGCACGCGGGTATAGCCGTAACCGGCAAGGGTCTTTGCCAGGGCGATGGTGTCGATGCCGCCGCCGGGACGGATATGCACAAGGAGCTTTCGTATATAAGCGGGCGGCGGCAGGGGAGTCAAAAACGCCCGCAGGGGAGCTATGACAATGTGTTTTTCCCCGGCGGCAAGCGCGCTCAAAACCCCGGTCCGTTCGCCAAAGACGGCCGAAAGGGAAGACATTGCCCGGTAGGGAACCGTACCCCACCAGGGAAACACCAGGGGGGCAAGGCCCAGGGAATTCAAATCCATGGCAAGATCCGCCGCTTCGGAGTCGGAGGGAACCACCACAAGGAAGGTCCCCGTCCCCGTCCGGGCAAAGGCGGCAATGAGCGCCGCGCCCAGTATGCCTTCGGGTCCCTCGATTTCAAGCGGGAATTTCCCTTCCCGGAAGGCGGAAATACAGGCGGCGACCGCCTTCGAGGCGGCGATTCTGTCGGGCAGCCCAGGAAAGGATAAGGTATTCATCGTAATATACCGATTACTATAATATGGAAACAGGTCTTGTTAAAGACAATGACAACGGAGTTTTACGGTGAAACAAAAGAAGATCCCGTTTCAAATCCGTATTCTGGGAACTTTCCTTGCCGGATTTTTTCTGACTTTCTCCGTCTACCCGGCGGAAACCGGCGCGGAAGATATCGCCTTCAGCATACGATTCTTCGACCGGCGCGTTTACCATGTTGAATCGCGGCCCATCTATGTACAGATAACCGTCGCCAACAGGGGGCCGTCAACCTACCGCTTCAAGCTCGCCGACGAGAGGGCCTTTTCCGTCGATTTTGACGTGAGGACAACCGGCAACCGGGGTCTGGAACCGGCCCGGAACCTTGTCCGAAAGAGGACACAGAGCGGCCGCGTGTTCTTCCGCGAAATAGCCGTGGAGAGCGGGGAATCGTTTTCTTTTATCGAAGATCTCCGCGATTACGCGGATCTTCACGAACCGGGTTCTTTCGTTGTTCAGGCAAGAATATACCCGGAACTTTACCGGACGGCCGGAGCGGCGGACGGGGACGCCGAAGGCGCGGCCGTTCTGTCCAACCGCCTTTCGCTCAATATAAGGCCGCCCGTGATCCCCGGTCCCGAAGGCATACCCCTGGCGATGGATGAGGAAACAGGCGCCGTCCTCGTCCGGGAAAAACTCGCGCCGGACGAGGTGGTGGAATATTTCATCAACGCCCGGCAGAGATCCCAATGGGAAAAATACTTCCTGTACCTTGACGTTGATTCCCTCATTTCACGGGACCCGGTGCGGCGCAGGCAGTACCTTGCCGAAAGCGAGGAAGGCCGAGGACGTATGGCGGCTTCGTACCGGCGGGAGGTACAGGCCGGCGGGGATGACATCGCCCTCAGTCCTTCCGAATATACGCTGGAACGCACCGAGTACGGCGTGCTTGAAGGGACGGTTACGGTACTTGAAAAATTCAGAATGGTCAATTATACCGAACGGAAGAGGTATACCTATTACCTCCGCCGGAGGGATGACGTGTGGACCATCGTTGATTATTCAGTTGTCAATCTGGGAACTGAATGAAGCTGCTGCTGGTGCTGGGTTCGGATGAAACCAGCAATCTTGTTTCCTCGTACGCCGAACCCCTGGGGTTCAACCTTATCCGCTACCGCCATGTGCCCAAGGCCATGGACAATCTGGACGAGATTGATCCCGCCGGCATCGTCATCAGCGCGAGGGATTTTCCCCGGCACTGGAAGGTCATGGTTCAGTACGTCAGAAGCGGGCGTCCAAAGGAAAGCTGTCCCATCATCCTGCTCAAGGACGACAATTTTCCCCTGGAAGAAACTTCCAAGGCGTTTTTCCTTGGGGTAAGCGGCATCGTCTCCGAAGCCCTTGAGGAAAGGACGGAACTGGATCGCCTGCAGGGCATATTGAGCCGCTACATTCCGCTCGATGAAAAACGGAAGGCGCAGCGCTATTACGCCGAAAACTGGAACCGTTTCGGTTTTCTTTTTTCCGATCCGAAGGATATGACCATCATATCGGGCGAAGTCAAAACCGTTTCGAGTACCGGCCTTTCCTTTGCCCCGGCGAATTCCGCCATGATGAAGAACATACGGCTCAACATGGAACTCCGCGAATGCAGCCTCAGGGTGGGAAACGCCGTCCTTTCGCCCGTATGCGTGCTTAACCGCACCGGCCGCGTCATATCCCTGCGCTTTGAATCTTTCCCGGAAAACGAACAGAACATCCTCGACAAATACCTCGAAGGGCTTCCCCTTTTGAAGCTGAAAAACACGCGGGAAAACGAAAAAAAAAAGACGGAAGAGGAAGCCTCCGAACACGCCGAAGAACTTTCCCCCCTGGAATAACAACCGGCGGACGTGTCTGTCCAGGGTTACTGTTCTTTTGTCCGCACACCAAAGGCCCGCCTGAAATTTTCCTCCGTTATGATTTCGAGGGCCGCCTCTTTTTTTCCGGCGCGGGCGCGCAGCGCCGCGACCGCCGCGAGAATGCCGGGAAGATCCGCCCATGACGAAAAAGATTTTCCCCGCAGCCTCTGGTAGGGGGCGTCCGTTTCCACAAGCAGCCTTTCGGCGGGAAAGGAGGCGCAGGAGCGCATCGCCTCCTTGTGGTTAAGCATGACGGCGGTTCCAAAGGAAAAGTAGGCGTTTATCCCCCGCCCCAGAAGGGCCTCCCCTTCCCCCAAAGTTCCAGGCCAGCAATGGAAGATCACGGCGCGGCATTTTTTGAGCCTTCCGGCCTGGGCGAAAACCTTGTGCATGGCCCTGCGTACATGAAGCACGATGGGCAGATCCCCCCGCAGCGCGGCCGAAAGGTGTTCCTCAAAGAGGCCGTCCTGGATCTTCTCCGTTTCCCTCATGGCGGCGTCATACAGATCAAAACCCGTCTCCCCTACCGCGCCGAGCCTTTTTTCCAGGGCAAGCCTTTCAAGCAGTTCAAGATCCTCCTTGATGAGCGCGGCCTTTTCCTCTTCCGGCATTTCCGACGCGGGAAGCTGGGGATGCGCCGCGAAGCAGGGAACAAGGGGAAAATCACGGCATATCTTTTCATGGTATTCAAACTGTTCCCTGTTCCAGGAACTTGCCGCGCAGAGCACGGCGCCCCGCCTTTCCCCTTCCGAAGAAGGATGGAGTTTTACAAGATCAAAGGGATGGCAGTGGGCGTCCGTGAGCATTCCTAAAGTCCCCACTTTTCAAGGCGCGCCCCGTCGGCGAGCACCTCGTCCACGGGACCGTCGGCGCGGACGCGGCCCTTCTGCAGCAGTATGCAGCGTCCGCAGAGGGTACGCGCGAGATCCGTGTCGTGGGTGGCGATGATCATGGTCTGGGAAAGGCCCGCGAGGACGGCGAGGAGCCTTCTCCGGGCAGCGGTATCAAGGAAGGCCAAAGGCTCGTCAAGTAAAAGCAGGGCCGGCTCCATGACGAGTATTCCGGCAAGGGCCACGAGCCGCTTTTCTCCCCCCGAAAGATGATGGGCAAGCCGTTTCGAAAGATCCCCTATGCCCAGCGTCTCAAGCGTTTTCCTTACACGCTCTCCCGTTTCTTCCACGCCCGCGCCGTAATTGCGCGGGCCGAAGGAAACGTCGTCTTCGACGGTAGGCATGAATATCTGATCGTCAGGATTCTGGAATACAAGACCGGCGGTCTTTCTCAGTTCCCGGAGGTTTTCCTTCAATACGGGAATTCCGTTTACGACAAGGGATCCCCCAAGCGGAGGAATGACCCCCGAAAGGACAAAGAGAAGCGTCGACTTTCCGGCCCCGTTGGCCCCCATAAGGGCTATCTTTTCGCCGGCGGCCGCCCTGAAACTGATATCCAGAAGGGCCGGGGTCCCGTCCCGCCCGCTGTACGCCGCCGAAAGTCCTTCCGCCCTGACAATGTCCCCGGCCGGGCCCGATTCCGTCACCGGACTATCCTTTGCAGAACGGGGGAAAAAAGACGGCCCGCAAGAAGACCGGCGTTGACAAACCTGAGACACACCGAAAAGGCGGCCGCGGCAAGGACAAAGAGGCAGTCGGAAACGCGCATACGGCGGAAACGGCTCCCGTGAAAATTTCCGTCAAAACCCCTGCTCTTCATGGCCCCGTATACCCGTTCCGCCCTGTCAAAACTGCGGAGGAGAAGCTGCCCCAGAAAGCTCCCCATATCCTCCATCCTTATTCCCCTTCGGCCGGGAGAGCGGAGCATGTAGGCGGTGTTCATGGAAGCGGCTTCGGCGAGCAGCACGGAAAGGTAGCGCCATGTCATGATAAACTGAAGGCCCAGTACGCGGGGAAGGCCCGCCGAGGCAAGCGCGGGGGGAATTTCGGTAAAGGGAGTGGTGGCGGCAAGAACAAGCACCGCCATGACGGTAAGGAAGGTTTTAAGAAGTATTGAAAAGGCCGAAAGCATGCCCGCCGTTACGGTAAAGCTCCCCAGCGTAAAGACGCTTTCCCTGAGCAGGACAAGGCTGCTTAAACCCCCCATCGCGGAAAAGGGCAGCGCCAAAAGAAACCGCGAAAAAAGCGGTCCCGCGGGGGTTCCCGACAGGGCTGCGAGCACGGCGGGGAAAAAACAGAAAGGCACAAGGCCGCTTATGTTTTCCGGGGGAAAGGAGATCACCGCGGTCACATAGATGACGACTGCGGCTATCTTCGCGAGGGGATGCAGGCGGTGAACCGGCGTATCGCCCATGGCAAGACGCTCGATATGATCCAGCCCCCGGATTTTATGGTACAGCGAAATTCTGAAAACTCCTGGGGAAGCACTGATTTATTCGAATGCGAATAAATCAGTGCTACTTTAATGTGGTTTTTTCGCAGTTTTCCGCAGGAAAACGAGAAAAACCATAGGGTAACGCTGATTAGCCACAAGTTAAT
>JAIRXH010000129.1 GCA_031268385.1 Treponema sp.
GTCGCCCAGAGCGGCAAGCCCCTGCTCATCATCGCCGAAGATGTGGACGGGGAGGCCCTTTCCACCCTGGTGCTGAACAGCCTCCGGGGTACCCTGAAAACCGTGGCCGTCAAAGCCCCCGGCTTTGGGGATCGCCGGAAGGCCATGCTGGAGGATATTGCCGTCCTCACCGGCGGCGAAGTCATCACCGAAGAACTGGGGATCAAACTGGAAAATACCGAAATTTCCCAGCTTGGCAAGGCGAAAACCGTCAAAATCGACAAAGATAACACCACAATCATCAACGGCGCCGGAAAACAGAAGGAAATTCAGGACAGGATCGCCCAGATCAAGGCTCAGATTGAAGATACCACCTCCGATTATGACCGGGAAAAACTTCAGGAACGGCTGGCGAAGCTGGCCGGCGGGGTTGCGGTCATCAATGTGGGCGCCGCCACCGAAGTGGAACTGAAAGAGAAAAAGCACCGGGTCGAAGACGCCCTTTCGGCCACCCGTGCCGCCATTGAGGAAGGGATTGTCCCCGGCGGCGAGCTGGCCCTGATTCAGGCGGCCATTGCCCTGGACAAGGCGGATTTGACGGGCCTCACGGACGATGAAAAAGTGGGCTACAAGATCGTCAAGCGGGCGCTGGAGGAGCCAATCCGCCAGATTGCCGAAAACGCCGGCCTTGACGGTGCGGTGATCGCCGACAAGGCAAAAGTCGAAAAGAAGGGCGTTGGTTTTGACGCGGCGAAGATGGAATGGGTGGACATGGTGAAAGCGGGGATTATCGATCCTGCCAAGGTAACCCGCTCCGCCCTGCAGAACGCAGCTTCCATCGCGAGCCTCCTCCTTACCACCGAATGCGCCATCACGGACCTTCCCGAGAAGAAGGATCCGCCCCCCATGCCCGGCGGCGGCGGAATGGGCGGTATGGGAGGCATGGACTACTGATAAAACCGCAAAGCGGTTTTGCCGGTTCTATGAAAGTGTTCCCGGATAGGGTTTTTTCACAATTTCGGTTTTGAAAAGGCAATTTTGGGAACACGAAGGAGAAACCGTGTTTGCAGCCGGTTTTTCCCGAATTTATTGAGTTCGCAGCCATTGAGAATGGGCCGCCTGAAAGCTGAAAACAGCTGGAAGGCGGTCTTTTTTATTGGAAGTGATGGTCCATACCCCCGGAGCCTGTTCCTGGTTCTTCATTACGCAGACGGCTGTTCTACAATTCCGTTCCGCCAAGTCTTGCTTTTTCGGGGTTGGGTGAAAGAACAGCCCGAAGCAGGCGATTCTGCGGAAACATCCATTAACAGACTGTTGAACGGGTCTTCGTTTGAACGAAGTCGAAGCCAAAGATACTGCAGAGATCCGCTTCGCGGAGGCTCATTGTACCGGCAGCGGTCCATATCCCGGGCCGAGAATCGGTTTACAACCTTTCCTGATGTTGTAGACATCCGAAGAGTTCCGGGATATGGACCATCGCTTCAATTAACCCTGACGGCCCATGGCTGTTCGACGGGATCATAATTCGAACAGGTTGGTGTGGTTTGGATTTTGAATCGTTTTTCCGGCGGAATTTCTATCAATATTATACCTGAACAATTTCCGCTGTTATGTCATGTTCAGGGAGAAAATACAAAATGAATGAACCGGGGTTTTCAACAATATCGGTTCGGCCTTTTTGATGATGCCAAAGTCCTCCATACTTCCATTCCCATGAATGGCCAATCAGCAGGGCATTTACAGGATTGTCATCGATGTACATGAATACCCTCAAACTGTCAACCATACCGTTGATAATCCGGGAAAAGAAACGTTCACCCCACACATGGCCGCTCATTGCGTGTATCTTGTTCCAGCGCATGGCAAAAACACTTAAAATCCACTGCATAATTGCGGAGAGAGATTCTCCTTCACCTGGCTTGACAAGAAGATGAATGTGGTTGTTCATGAGACAAAAATTCCATATTTGAAACCGATACCGCTTTTTGGCCCGCCTCAAGACAGTCAGGAACAATTCCTTGTCCTTTTCGGGAGCAAGGAGCATCTCATTCCGGTTGATCTTCACGGTTACATGATATTCCGCTCCATTCTGAAGCAATCGGTTCTTTCTCATATCACATATAGGGAGTAAAAGTACGGATCTGCTTCAATCAGGAAGCTGTTTTTCGTTTTTTAAAGCTCTGTCCCCTGAAATCTCCGGTCAAAACTAATGTCCAGCTCTGTCCCTGAAATTTCCGGTTAGATGGGGCAGTTCCAAAATCCGGGAGTTCGAAAGGATTATGATTTTGGAACTGCAACTTATGAAAACCAAGGTTTTGCAGTCCGCAGAGCGAGAAACTGCAAGAGCTGGTTACAAAACAACCAATTTTGAAACAGATCAGATAATATTTCAAAGTTTTGTTTCTCTCATCTCTTGTACAAGTAATATCAGGGAATTATACTTTTTTCGGACTTCAAAAAATTTAGGGGACAGAGCTTGAAGAGTGAACTGATGGAAACCTTGAAATTGGGAGATATACTCATAAAGATTGAATACAAACGGATAAAAAATCTTCGAATGACAATATACCCTCCTGATGGAAAAGTGTATATTTCTGCACCGGTCAATGCATCGAAGGATGTAATACGGAATTTTGCGGTATCAAAATCCCGGTGGATAGAAAAACACAGAATAAAATACCGTAGTTTGCCACATGTGGTTAACAACTTCCAAAATCATGAAATTTACTATGTCTGGGGCACCGCTTATGAGCTGGAACTTGTCGAGCGGAAAGGACATCCAAAAATAATGCTTTCAAATGGACAAATACTAATGTCTGTCCCTCCCCAGAGCACCAATGCAAAAAAACAGGATTTATTGAATAAATGGTACCGTAATATACTGAGGGAAACCGCACCTGTCATTATCAGAAAGTGGGAAGCCGTCATAGGCGTGACGGTCAAGGGACTGTATTTGAGAAAAATGAAATCCCACTGGGGAAGCTGCAACTATAAAAACCGGACAATACGGTTAAATACGGAACTGGCAAAGAAATCCCCCGAATGCCTTGAATATGTTACTGTTCATGAATTGATTCATATGTTAGAGCCTCATCATAATCCGGTATTCTACCGGCTTATGAATACTTACTTGCCGTCATGGAAAACAATACGAAAAAAAATGAATTCGGGAGAAATGTAGCGGAAAAACAATGGGGACAGAGCATTAAATCAGCGCTTCCCTGGACAAGGGTGTGGAAAATATACCCAAGTAAAACAGGGGAATCCTGACGCTTAATATTGTTTGGGAGTAAAATATAGTGACATTTGTTCTTGTCTGATAGTACAAGAAAGGATTTTTTTATGGATGAAAAAAATAGCGATCTTTCCGGTATGAATACAACGGAAGCAAAGGAATATATCCTCCAGCACATTGTTTCATTAAAACTTGTCCGAAAAGAAATGGAAAAACTTGAGGAAAATTTGTCAAAATGGAATTTGCGTACCGAACTTGCCTGTTCAAAGGGAGAAACCGGGCTGGCTTTGGAGGCGAAAAAAGAAGCGGAAAAAATACAAGCTCTGCGGATGAAGTTATCCGGTGATGCCGAAGAACTGCGGAATATGATTGATAGAATGATTCAGCAATTACCGGGGGTCACAGAACAAAAACAGGCTTCCCCTGGGGGGACAGACCTTGAAACAGTTGATCCGGTTATGCTTGAACAGGAGTTGCTTATGGCGTCAGGCTATCTCCCTGGAGATGAAAAAAAAGCTGAAATTGATCGGACTATGAAGAAACTTGAAGCAGATAATATTGTTGAGATTGAATTAGCCAAATTGAAGGAAAAAATGGAAAACAAGAATGGATAAACGGCAGCTTGATTTTTTTGAAAATCTCTTCCATCGGTTTTCCCACAAACGGGAAATTCACGGTACGATTTTAAGAATGCCGCGGGCATCCTCTGTGTGGCAAGGGTCTGAGTATCCGATCTCCGGGGACAGAGCTTCGTTTAATAGAACAAATACCCTCAAAACGGCGATTTGGAAGACCAAATGATGGTTTCCCTGCTGCCGGATCGGCCTCGTCCTCTTCTTTTTGCTCACCGGGGCTGCTCATCTCTGGCACCTGAAAATACTTTCGCCTCATTCAGGAAAGCCCGTGAGATTGGTTCGCCGGGTATCGAATTGGACGTTCATGTCTGCGCTTCCGGGGAATTGATTGTTGCCCATGATGACAATTTTACACGAACGGCGAGAGACAGGCGGGCAATACAGGATCTTGATTATCAGGAAATCAAAAAAATTGATGTGGGATCCTGGTTTGATTCACTTTTCAGGGAGGAACATCCACCCGTTTTGGATGACGTTTTGGAAGAATTTTGTCCTGATATATACATCGACATCGAATTAAAGACAAATATCACAAAAAACGACCCACTTCCGGAGTTGTTGGCAAAAAAAATAATAAAAATGGGGGACAGAGCTTTAAAATCAACGGTTGTTTCATCTTTCAACCCTTTCTGCCTTGCCGAATTTAAGAAGCTCTGTCCCCATATTCCTACCGCCATCATTTGGAGCTCCAATAAAGAAGTACCCCTGATTCTCCGCCGGGGTTTCGGCCGTATGCTCTCTCATTGCGATTATCTTAAACCTGACAAAAATCAGATAAATGTTTTTTCTTTCTTCCGGTTCTCCATTCTTGAAGGCCGGCCTTTGGTACCATGGACTGTTGACGAATCTGATTCGGCGGCAAAATTGATAGAAATCGGCTGTGAGGGAATTATTTCCAACCGGCCTCAGGATCTGGGGATTATCCGATGATCGGCTCCCGGGATAATTCCGGTTCTAACCATCAAAGCTCTGTCCCCAATCCTCCTGTCCGCCATTCCCGGTCAGACTGCTTTCCTGCAAGCTCTGTCCTCCAGGATAACTCATATGAAAAGCGGGAAAAAACCGATTCCGGACGGAATCTTGTAAAACACGGCTCGGCTCTGTCCCTATTAACCCTGATTTCCCGTATCCTGGGACTGGTCCGTGAGATAACCAAAGCGAGTCTTTTGGGAACAAGCGCTCTTTCCGATGCTTTTTCGGTGGCATTCATGATTCCGAACCTTTTCAGGCGGCTTTTTGCCGAAGGCTCCGTTTCGGTCGCTTTTATTCCAACGTTCAAGGAATACCTTCTGAAAAACGATCGGGAAACAATACGGGAATTTCTCGCCTGTATTTTCACCTTTCTTACTTTTTTCGTAAGTCTCGCGGTAATGATTGGGATTCTCCTTACCCCTGCTATTGTCTCTTTTTTTGGAATGAAAGAATTCGATGAAACGGTTCTGTTAACCAGAATTATGTTTCCCTTTCTGGCATTCATTTCTCTGGCGGCCCTGTTTCAGGGGATACTGAACAGCCTGCATATTTTTGCCCCGTCAGGATTGGCGCCTATTCTGCTTAATCTGATAACCATTCTCTGTTCATATGGACTCAGTCCTTTTACCAAAAATCCCGCCCGGGCAATGGCCGCAGGCATTTTTATTGGAGGATTTTTGGAAGCCGCCATACAGCTTCCCTTTATTATCAAAAAAGGATACATTTTTTTCTTTGTTTCGCTGAAAAAAGCCTCCAAAAATCCCGGCGTCCGAACGATTTTACGGCTCATAGGCCCGACCGTCATTGGGATGGCGGCTTATCAGCTTAACGATCTGGTTTCTACCGCTTTGGCGGGAAACGCGGGGGAAGGAATCGTGTCAAGTCTGCAATATTCTCTCAGGCTTCAGGAACTGATTCTGGGTGTTTTCGCGGTTTCAATCGGAACGGTCCTGCTTCCCGATCTGGCGGAATACGCCAAATCAGGCCGGTGGAATATCTACAATGAAAGGCTGATTTCGGCCATGCAAATCATCGCCCTTATAGCCATTCCGGTCACATTTTTTTCACTCGCGGAGGGACAGAGCTTGATAAGACTGCTTTTCCAGACACGCAGTTTTAATGAAAACTCGGTCTCCCTGACACTGGCAGCTTTTACCTTCCACATGCCCGGGCTCTTCTTTATCGCCCTGAACCGCATCCTGGCGCCCGCTTTCTACGCCCAAAGCGACTCCCGGTCCCCTGCCCTGGCGGGGATCATCTCCTTTGGGGTAAATATAGTCCTCGCGGTCATTCTGGTGCGGTCCATGTACGGGTCGGGGATTGCACTAGCTCTGTCCCTCGCGAGTGTGGTAAATACCGCCCTGCTGCTCATCTTCCTCAAAAAAAATCCGAACATCGCCGTAAGCAGGGCGCTTGGATCGGCGTTCATGTATAGTTTGAAGCTGCTCCTTTTTTCAGCCGCCGCGGTTCTGCCGGTGCTATGGCTCAACCCCGTTCTGGCCGGCGCCTTTGCCGGCGGCGGCCGCATCGTGGCCCTTGGCATGCCGATTCTGATTAACGCCCTTGTCTTTGGCGCGGCGGGGGTACTGCTCCTCTTTATAAGCCGCGACAGGCAATTCATGGCCATGGTAAGGCTGTTGAAACGGAAATGAACCTGCCGCACGGCTACCGGCGTTTCCGCTTGGCATAGACTGAAATACCTGTCATCACGGCAAGGGTAAATATATAGGGAATGGCAAGGATGAAATCGGCGGGGACGGCAAATACCCCCTGGGCATAATCGGAAAAAGCTTCAGCCAGACCGAAGATGAAAGCGCCGGCCAAAAGGCCAAGGGGCTTTCTTCCGCCCAGAAAAATCA
The DNA here is from genome assembly GCA_031268385.1 of Treponema sp. GTDB lineage: Bacteria > Spirochaetota > Spirochaetia > Treponematales > Breznakiellaceae > JAIROE01. The sequence continues at coordinate 6,681 of JAIRXH010000129.1, forward strand.
CCACAAGGGCGATCCAGCCCCGGCCGGCGGAAATGTTGGGGACAAACGCGCCGAGATTGAGGCTGAGAAAAGATCCGCCTATACCGCAGGCGAGGCCCGATACAAGAAGGGCGGCAAGACGGTAGACGCCGGGCCGCAGTCCAAGGGAACGGAGCGCCTGGGCATGGAGGGCGGAAGCCCGCAGCCGGTAACCGAAAGGAGTCCGGTACAGGACAAGCCACGCGGCAAAGAGGAAGATCCACCCTGAATACACATAAGGGTTGATTTTCGGAAGTGCCGGGAGATCTTTCAGTACGACCACCCCCCTGGTTCCGAAGAGGCGGTGGGAAAGGATAACGGTAAATCCGGATGCGAAAAGGTTCACCGCAAGGCCCGCGATAAAAATATTGGACCTGAGTTTCAGCGCCGTTACGGCAAGTACGGCGGAAAGGATCAGCGAACCGGCAATACCCGCCGCTATTCCCGCGGCAAAACTTCCCGTATACCAGGCGGCGGCGGCGGCGCTGAAGGCGCCGATGAGAAGCAGTCCTTCAAGGGCAATGTTAAGCATTCCCGCAAGCTCGGTAAAAAGCCCTCCTGTCGCGGCAAAGAGGAGCGGGATCATGATATTTACCGTACTCGCCATTATTTGCGCCAAGGCAGTCCTTCCTTCCGTCCGAAGAATCCGCGAAATACCGCGCTCGTCACAAGAAAAAAGATCACGGATTCCGCAGCCAAAACGATTTCAATGGTAAAATCGGAAAACTGCATGGCAATACGGGCGCCCTGCCCTATCCAGGCAAAAAAAACCGCCGCGGGAACGACCGCCGCGGGATTATTCCCGGCAATAAGGGCCACAGCCAGACCGTTCCAGCCGGCGCCGGAAGAAAATTCCTTCACCGTTCCGTAATGGACGCCAAAAATTTCCAGCCCGCCGGCCAATCCGTAAAAAGCGCCGCTGATGAACATCGCAAGGGTGGTAATCAGCTTTGTATTAATTCCCCCGTAACGGGCGAACATTTCACTGCTTCCCGAAATACGTATTGCATAACCCGTTCCGGTATGAAAAAGAAAAATCCGCGTCAGCACGGTCAGGACAAGAGCGGCAAAAATGGCCGCGCTTAAATTTGATGGGGGAAGGATGCGGGGCAGCCTGAAAACTTCGGGAATTTTTTCCGTTGACTGAATACTGGTCAGGGGATCCTTAAAAGGCCCCGACACCAGATAATTGACGATGAGGATCATCACATTGGAAAAAAGAAACGAGGTGATAAGCTCATTTGTATCCCACCGGGCCCGGAAAAAGCCGGAAAGCCCCGCGGCGGCCCCCGAAAGAAGGGCCCCCGCCGCAAGGGCAAGGACGGCCCCCGCCGTTCCCAGGCATGAGAGGGACAGAGCTGCAATAGTCGCGGTAAAAGCGCCGGCGTAGATCTGTCCCTCCCCGCCGAGGTTGAGCCTTCCCGCCCTCATGGAGACGGTAAGGCCAAGCCCCCCCAGAATGAGCGGTACGGCGCTGTTAAGCATGTTTCCAAAATAATAACGGCTTTTCAGGGGACCGAGAAAAAAGTACCCCAAAGCCCGTGCGGGTTCCCGGCTCAGAAAGCAGACAAGAACGACACACGAGAGAAGGGAAATGGACATGACAAGAACAGCGGCGGAAAAGGAAGGGGGTATCTTTTTTTTCACGATCCGCCCTCCGTTTTCATGCCCAGCATACAGGCGCCTATCTTTTCACGCATGTCCGGTTCGCCGCCGTTCCGCATCTCCGCGGCGGCCATCCCCCGGTACATGACAATGATACGGTCCGCGTTGGCGATGATCTCATCAAGATTGGTGGAAATAAGGATCACTGCGGCGCCTCTGTCCCTGAGCCCGGCAATTTCACCGTACACCCTGGCGCCGGCGGCTATATCGAGCCCCCAGGCGGGTTCAGAAAAAACGATGTAGTCCCTGAACTGATCGATTTCACGGGCAAGAATCACCTTTTGAATGTTTCCGCCCGAAAGCGAGCCAAGAATATCGTCCGGCTCCCCGTCAATTTCGTAACGTTCCATGAGGCCGAGGGAAAAACGGTCCGTGTCCTTCCGGCTGATTATCCACCGTCCTGAAAATTCCGCGCGCCTGTTTATGATCAGGTTTTCCGTTATTGTCGCCTCCACAGCGCTCCCCACCCGGAGCCGGTCCGCAGGAACAAAGGAAAGCCCCTGATTGCGGAGCCGCCGTATGTTGAGACGGGAAATATCCTTTCCCTGATGCAGTATCTTTCCCGAAGCGGGATGAAGAAAACCGCCGAGCACCGCTTCCAGCACTCCCAGCCCGTTTCCACTTACCCCGGCAAAGCCAAGTATCTCCCCGGCGGATACGGAAAAAGATAGATCTTTAAGCAGGGGCTGCTTCTGGCCGCGGCGGATCACCGTTACATGCTCAAAAACGATGACAGGTTTCCCCGCCTGAACACGGGAGACATGGGCGGCGTGGACGGGGTCAACACCGCCGCCCACCATCATGAGGGAAATCTCCTTTTCGCTTACCGAGGCGGTCTCATGGACACCCTGAAGGCGGCCCTTCCGCAGAACGGCCACCCGGTCTGATATCCGCTTTATCTCGCCGGGCTTGTGGGTAATGAGGATCACCGACTTTCCCGACGCCTTAAGCACGGCAAGGGTCTCAAACAGGGAAAAGATCTCCTGTTCCGTAAGCACTGCGGTAGGTTCATCAAGAATAATGATATCCGCGTTCCGGTAAAGCATCCTGCAAATTTCAACCTGCTGCATCTGCCCGATAGTAAGGGAGGAAACAGGATCCCCGGGCGCGATGGAAAAACGATGGGCGTCTATAACCGCGGCGGCAAGCGCATTGGCCTTCGCGGTATTGAAGAAGAACCCCCGGCGCGGCTCCCGTCCCATGACCACATTTTCGGCAACGGTAAATTCGGGGAATAACATGAAATGCTGATGCACCATACCTATCCCCAGACGATCGGCATCCAGAGGGCCGCGCATCCTGACGGGCTTTCCATTGATCAGCATGTCCCCTTCCGAGGGCTGTTCAAGACCAGAAAGTATCTTCATCAGGGTTGATTTTCCCGCGCCGTTTTCACCGGCCAGACAGAGGATTTCTCCCCGGCGAAGATCCAGCGAAACACCGCTGTTTGCCGGACGGCGGCCGCCGGGGTAGATCTTGCCAATCCCCTTCATTTCAACCGCCGGCGTCAATCCGGCGTTCACAACGGCGGAACGGTGTACGGTATGCGGCCCGCCCGTATGTCGTCCATGAAGGCGTCGAATTTTTCCCGTATTTCGGGAGAAACATGTTCCACATAACCGGGATCGTCACTTATGAAATCGAGGTAGCCTTCCCTGACCCCCACAATCCGTGAACTTCCGTACTGTATCTTTCCCTCAAGCGCGCCGGCAAGAATCTCCATGGTCAGCTTCTTCTGCTCCATGACGCCGCAGCCCACAATCACACCGGGAGCTCCGCCGTATTCGTTGGTATTGTGAAAAACCACATAGGCGCCCATCCGTTCCGCCGTCCTGACAAGCCCCTGGGACGCGCCGCCGGCTATTACGGCGAATACGTCCGATCCGGCGTCAATCATGCTTGACGCCAAATCAGATGCCTTGTTGGCGTCATACCAGTTGCCCACCACGCGAAAATCCATCGTTATGCCGGGATCGGCCCGTCTTGCCCCGTCAAGAAAGCCGGGCACAATATGATTGTCAAGCAGGGGATATTCCTGCGCGGCGATAAAGCCGACGCGTTTTGCCCCGTTGGCATGTTCCATGCCGCTCGTTGTGATGAGCCCGGCGAGATAACCGAGAAAAAGGGACTGCTCATATTGATTGTACAGGTAGGTGCAGATCCGGGAATTTCCGCTGTACATCGCGTCGGTAATGACAAATTTCTGATCGGGAAATTTTTCCCCCACGCTGGCGCAGATTTCAGGCAGGGAAGGATTTGATCCAAGGACAAGATCGTATTCGCCGCTTGCCACGAGGGAAGTAAGCTGTTCCTCCCATTCCGCCTGGTTAAATCCCGCCTCGTACACCTTTACCCGTACAGCGGGATGACCGGCGGCGAATTCTTCCGCGCCGGCGGCGAGCATTTCATAGGAAGGGCTCCCCGCCGTTACTCCGGTAATATATACCAGCACCGAAAGGCGCGCTTCCCCATCCGGAATTTCCGCCGGAGCCGGAGCACGGTCCTGGCGCGGACAGGCCCCAAAGAACGCGGCGGAGAAAAGAACAGACATCAAGAACAATCTTTGTGCTTTCATTTTTTCCTTTTCACCGCCATTCTATACTCTGAACGTTTTTTTTGGAAGTGATGAACAAAAACCGCCGGTAAAGGCAGGAAAGAGAACCCGTTTTCCGCTGTCACGCCCTGAACTCTTCCCTGAGTGAACGGTAAAGAGAGCGGTAACGGTCAAATTTTTTTTCATAACAACGCGCTTTTTTTTCATCGGGATGAAAAACCGCCCCGGACTTTACAAGGACGGAGGCAGCCTCACCATGACCGCCGTACTCTCCCAGCGCCGCCAAGGCTATGGCGGCAAGCCCGGCAAGTTCCGCGTTTCCCTCAACGGGGATAACGTCCCTTTCCGTGATGTCGGCCTTTATCCGGTTAAGAACGGCACTCCGGGAAGTTCCGCCGGTAACACGAAGGGCGCCCACCCCGGCCCCCGCCTCTTCCATAACGGAAAGCACATCACGGACGGCGAAACAGATCCCTTCCACCGCGGCGCGGGCAAGATCCGATCTTGTTGTGGAACCGTTCATGCCGAAAAACACGCCGCGGGCTTCCGGGTCCCAAAGCGGCGCCCGCTCCCCCTCAAGATAGGGAAGAAAGATCACCCCGTCCGCACCCGCTTCCGCAGCCGCCGCGGCCGCGTAAAAATCGTCATAATCCCCAAAGCCCAAAAGCGTCCGGGCCCAATCAATTGCCTTGCCTGTTGTTGAAATAATTCCCGAAAGATTCCAGTACGGCTTCACCGGATGACCGTAGGACATAAGCCGCCTGTCCGTTATCCGCTTTTCCGTACAGAGGTTGAGCCCTTCGGAAGTCCCCGATCTGTCGCATACCATACCCGGCCTTACGGCGCCGGAACCCAGAATGGCGGCGAAGAAATCGGGCCCCCCGGCAATCACCGGAACCGCCTCACGGAAACCGAAGCGGTCTGCCACAGAAGGAAGCAGCGTACCTATGGTTTCACCGGGGGAAACAAACGGAGGAAACAGGGGGGAATCAAGACCGAGCTTCTTCAGCGTTTCCGCCGTCCAGTACCACCTTTCAAAACCTTCGGAGGGAAAAACCGTGCGGGCTTCCCCGGTAAGAACCCATGCGAGAAATTCGGGACAGTAAAAAAAGAAGCCCGTTTTTTCATAGAGTTCCGGTTCGCGGTTTTTTATATACAGCGCCTTTGGAAGAAAAAAGCCGCCGTCCACAAATGCGCCCGCCGCCTCCGATACCGCCCTGGCTTCCTCTACCGCGCGGCGGTCAAGCCAGAGCCGCGCGGGCCCCAAGGCGGCCCCGTCCGCGCGGTCAAAGGCCCCGTCCGCGTTTTTTCCGGCCGGTACCAGGGTCGGACCGTTGCCGGAGAGGGACAGAGCTTTTATTTTGGCAAGAGGACCGGCCAGGGAATCAAGCCTGAGGCAGCACGATTCAAAGGCGGCAAGCCACCGGCGCGGATCGGTCTCATGCCTTCCGCCGGTTACTCTTACCGCGAGCGGTTCGGAAACAAAGGCGCGGCATTCACCGTCAAAACCAAAGAGCGCCGCCTTGAAATTTGAAGTTCCAATATCAATGGCAAGTATCACATACCCATTTTAACGCGGAGGAAGCCTCCTGTACACGGTTCAGAAAGGCCCGCGGCTTTTATGCGTCCTCCGGCCCGTCACCATCGGGGACGGTGGCGGCCTGCGACAAAACGGTTTCCCGCCTGTTTTTTTCCGCCTATGCAAGCGCTGATTTATTCGGACGCGAACGAACCGGCGCCGCCTTGATGTGATTTCTGTTTTTGCGAAAGTTCGTACGCGACATCCACGATCATGTCTTCCTGGCCGCCGACCATACGCCGTTTCCCCAGCTCCACAAGGATGTCCCGGGGTGGAATACCGAACCGCTGTGAAGCCCGCCTGGTATGCAGGAGAAAACTCGAATACACTCCCGCGTAACCGAGCATGAGAGAATCGCTGCGTATGATCTGGGGCCGCTGCATCAGAGGCTCAACCACATCTTCGGCAAGATCCATGAGGGCGTAACAGTCCACGCCGGTATCGTACCCAAGCCGCTGAAGCACGGCGCAAAAAACTTCTATCTGCGTGTTTCCCGCTCCGGCGCCCAGCCCCCGGCAGGTGGCGTCTATGTAGGAAGCCCCTTCCTCTACCGCCGCCAGGGAATTGGCCACAGCCAACCCCAGGTTGTTATGCGCGTGGAAACCTACCGGAACCTTCGATCCGGCCCTGAGTGCGCCGACACGGATGCGCACATCGTCCGGCGTCATGTAACCGGCCGAATCGGCAAGGTTGATATAATCCACCCCGGCATCCTCGAAAATGCGCGCCTGTTCCACAATCTTTTCGGGAGAAGCCATGTGGGTCATCATCAGGAAGCCGACAGTAAACATGCCGTTCTGTTTTGCCCATTCAATGTGCTGTACGGCGATGTCCGCCTCGGTTGCATGGGTTGCCACACGCACCGCGTTGGCCCCCCTTGAGCGGGCCTCTTCAAGATCCTCAATGGTCCCTATGCCGGGAAGGAGGAGCACGCCGAGCTTCGCCTTTCCGACAACCTTCCCGGCCCCGGCAAGCAGCTCCAGTTCAGGCACTTTGGAAAAACCGTAGTTGATGGAAGAACCGGCAATACCGTCGCCGTGGCTCAGTTCAATAAGTTCCACCCCCGCCCTGTCAAGGCCGCCCGCCACCACAGACGCCTGTTCAACCGTAAAACTGTGGCTTACCGCGTGGCTCCCGTCCCGAAGGGTCGTATCTACAATGTATATCCTGCCTGTTCCCATCCTATCTTTCCCCCATTCCGGCGGCAAGCTTTTCCGCCACCGCCACCGCGGCCTGGTTGATAATGTCCAGGTTTCCCGAATATGAAGGGAGAAAATCCCCGGCCCCTTCCACTTCGATGATCACCGTCACCCTGTTGCCGTCCATGACGGGAGGAACCCGCAGGCGGTAACCCGGCACGTAGGACTGCACTTCACGGACAATGCTGTTCACCGATTCAACAATTCTGTTTTCGGCGGGCTCCTTTACCAGTGCATAGATCGTATTGGTCATCATAAGGGGAGGCTCGGCCGGATTCAGTACGATGATCGCCTTGCTCTTTTTCGCGCCGCCCACCACGCAAAGGGCCTTCGCGGTAGTCTCGGTAAATTCGTCGATATTGGCCCGCGTACCGGGACCGGCGCTTCTGGAAGAAATACAGGAAACAATCTCCACATATTCGGCGCCGGCCGCGCGGTTAATGGCGTGGGCTATGGGCACCGTCGCCTGGCCGCCGCAGGTAACCATGTTGAAATTGGTTTCGTTCGCCAGCCTGTCCAGATTGACGCAGGGCACCACATAGGGGCCCACAGCCGCGGGGGTCATGTCTATGGTTATCTTTCCGGCCGCCTTGAGTATGGGGGCATTATGAAGATGCGCCCTGGCGCTTGTAGCGTCAAAGACAATTTTTACATCCGGATCGGAGGCAACCGCGTCCACCCCCTTTGTGGAAGTTTTGAAACCAAACCCTTCGGCCCGCCTGATCCCTTCCGATTCAACAATTCCCGCCATGATGTGCATCCGCAAATTCCGGCTCTTCATGACCTTGTACATAAGATCGCTTCCGATGTTGCCGGGACCTATGATGCCGACTTTCACTTTCTCCATAAACAGCCGTTACCGTCCCCATTGTAATAAGTGACTTCAAAACCGCCGGTCCTGATGTTGTCGACAATACCGAACCGCGTTCTGTCATATCAAACTTTAAAAAACAAGAGACAACTTTTACATGCGAGGCGGTTACAAAATAACCAATTTTGGAACCAGCTCATGTATCCGGAATAATCGTCATTGTGCGCCTGAATTGCGACATTGTCAACAGGACAAAAAAAATCCCCAGGGACTATCGGGATGAAAGCCCTGGGAACATACAAACCGGGAGCCGTCTGCGGACGGCTTGCCCGCCTACAGATCCTGCTTGTGAAAGTTGGGATCACTCAGCAATTTGGCTTTTTTTGAGGTATTGTCATCGTTGGTTTTGATGTTAACCTCAATGCCAAGCTGCGGAACACTGTCCGTAAAGGAATATGTTCCGTCCGGCCAATAGCCAATGTGGTAGGGCTTCGGAGCGCCGAGAGCCTGAAGCGCTCCCTGCGCTTCTTTTCTGTCCGGCACAATGAAGCTGATATGCTGAAGCCCTTCGCCGTCACGATCAAGTTTGTCTTTCCACGGGCCCGGCTTCTCTCCGGGCTGCACAAATTCAAGTATGCAGTTTTCAAGCTGAAATGTCGCAAGTTTGCAATCGGAATAATCTCCCAATTCTCCGTTGGTAAACGAAGGCATCTGCGAGGACGGCGGCAGATTGAAAGGCTTGTTGGCCTTGATGCCCAGCACCTGTTCCCAATTCCTGATTGCCTTGTCAAGATCCTTTACAAGAATCGCGACATGACAGAGTTTTGTTGTACCAATAGACATGATCCCTCCTTTCGGCTTTGCCGCCCGGCGCACCGGATAACCGGCATGCGCGCCCAGGCGGCGTAAAAATCCACGAACGCAATCAACTGTAATTTCGCGGCACTGATTTATTCGCATTCGAATAAATCAGTACTTCCTTAGCGTTCGTTCTGCTGAACCGCCCTGTACTGCGGCGAATCTTCAACAATTTGCATAAGTTCAATCCGAATGCCATCCGGGTCCGTTATCCAGGCCTGCCAGTTGTTGTCACAGCCCTGCACGGGCTCGCTGGTAAATACCCCTCCCTCTTTTTTTATTCTTTCGGCAACAGAATGAATATCATCGACCAGAAGGCTGACATGATTAAAGCCGCGCAGCTCTTCCTTCCAGGGATTATCCGTGGCGCCGTTATAGAAAAGTTCCGCGAATTGGCCGTTGCCTATGTACAGGTAGTTTATCCAGGGCGCCCCTGTTTTCGGGTTTTTGATTTCAAATGATTTTTTGAAACCAAGCACTCTCGTATAAAAATCAAGAGACTTGTCCATGTCTTTTGCCGTTATCGCAATATGCGCGAAACCTGTAATTTTCCCCATCTTTTTTCGTCCTCCTGAATATAATGGACTTGTTTAGTAACCCGGTTGGTTACCAAACAAGTCTTGCGATTTTGTAAGGCTAAAGCCAGGCTTTAGCCTTACAAAATCGCGTTTTGAAGCGGAATTTGTTCAATAACTGAAGTTATTGAACAACTCTAATATGAAGCCCCCAAAGGGACGCCTCTTGCCACAGCAGCTTTGGTTTGAAACCGGCTCATCCGTCAGTAGTTTTCCCTCTCCTCAAAATACCCGCCCGACTTGAGGCATGTTACCGTGAACAGCATGGTAATAATCAGCATCACCCAGGAAAGGGCGCAGGCGTATCCCATGTTTCCGTAAGTAAAGGCGTTCTGATAAACATAAAGGGCGTAGGTATACGTCTTGTCCATCGGCCCTCCCCGGCTGGTCATGGTGAGCGGTTCCACAAACATCTGCATAAGACCGTTGATGGTGTTGACCACGTTGAAAAGGATGATGGGTTTGAGCATCGGTACGGTAATGTGGATAATCTTGTGCAACAGGTTACCGCCGTCAATGTCCACCGCCTCGTACAGATCCCGGGGAATGTCCTGAAGCCCGCCCAGAAAAATAATGATCAGATTGCCGGAAACCCATGTCCGCATGATGATCAGGGCGGGTTTGGACCATGTCAGGCTCGCAAGCCAGCCGGGCCCCCGGATGCCAAAAAACGCAAGCAGGCTGTTGATAAGCCCGGAATCCACGTTGAAGAGCCATATCCAAAGGACGCACAGTATGATGGTGGGCACCAGCGTAGGCAGAAAGAAAAGAACCCGGAATCCCGCAAAACCCTTGAGGTTCTTGTTATCCAGCAGGATGGCGATTGTGAGGGTAGTCAAAATAATAAGGGCTCCCCCCGCGAATACCATAAACAGGGTGTTCTTTACAACCGTAACGAAAATTGCGTCGCTGAACATGTTCCTGTAATGTTCAAAGCCAATAAAAACGGGGGGCCGCAGCAATCCCGAATAGTCGGTAAAGGAATAATAAAACGCCTGCAGCATCGGGTAAAGGGTAAACCCCAAAAAACCCACCAGCCAGGGAGAAATGAATATCAGCCCGTTCCGCAAGGTGCGAATTTCTCTCAGTTTCGTGCCCGTCATCCCGTACCCCCTAACCTTTGATGCCTTCAAAGGAAATACCCTGGATAAAGTATTTCTGCAGAAGAAAAAAGATAATCAGTACCGGCAGCGTCATTAAAACGCCGATAGCCATCAGCAAATTCCAGCGTGGATCGTTTGCGTGCATAATCTGCTGAACCCCGATGGAAAGGGTGTACAGCCTGTCCCTGGTCATAAAGAGCAGGGGGCCTAAAAAATCATTCCATGAATTGAGAAACGCGAAAATGGCCACGGTGGTAACCGCCGGCCTTACCAAAGGCAGGCATATTTGGGAAAAAATACGCATCTCCCCCGCGCCGTCGATAAAGGCAGCCTCCGACAGGGCGTCCGGGATGGTAAGGAAAAACTGCCGCATAAGGAAAATGAAGAACGCATTCCCCAGAAAAGGAGTTACCGTCAGGGGCGCGAAGGTCCCGATCCAGCGGAGCCTCTGGAATACCATGAAAAGGGGAATCATGATTACCTGAAAGGGCAGCATCATAGTCATAAGCACAATTATGAACACCCAGTTCCGGCCCTTCCATTTGATACGGCTGAAACCGTATCCGGCAAGAGTGGCGGAAAAGACCGAGCCGACAATATTACAGGCGACAATAAAGAGGGTATTCCGCAGATACAAAAAGAAGGGAAAGGCAAAAATGGCCCGCGTGTAATTGGCCCATTGAAGCTGCTTGGGGAACCACACTACCGGTGTCGTAAAAAGTTCCGTACTCGTCTTGAGCGAACTGATTATAAGCCAATAAAAGGGAACCCCGTAAACCAGCGCCAGTACTATCAACATGGCATACAGCATCAGAGGTTCAACGTAGCGGTTTACACTCTTCCTTAACAATCTCCGCAGGGAATCAATTTTCACCATTATTACCCTCTTGCTTTGGTAAAGAACAGGGCCATCCCTTTTAACAGCCTGTCACACGATCATCACTGTACGGAAAAATAAAATTCCCCGCGGGATGGTCCAAGGCAGGAAACCTGCCCTGCGCGCCGCCGCGGGGAATCCGCCGTTTACTGCCTCTGCAAGGCCCGGCCAAGTTCAGTCTGCAGGGCAGTCTCAACACCGCGCAGACCATTCATGATGTCATTATTGGTGTAGATTGCCTCGTCCCGGAAAGCCGTCAAACGGTCGTTCAACATGTTGGTTATGGGAGACAACACCCACTGTCCGGAATTCTGGTTGAAGGTTACGTCAATACACACCATCAGATAGGGATCTTTGTTCTCGTAAAGGGACAATCCTTCAAACGCGCCCTTGTAGACGCCCAGAGAACGCCACTGTGCGTTATTGTCTTCAAGAATCTTGCTCTGCTCGGTGTAATCGGCAAAGACCACGGCGGCCTTTACATTCTTCGCGCCCTTGGGAGAAGCGTAGTTATTACCGGTCAGGCTGCAGCCGCCGTAATGTTCGGCGTCAATGGCCGGAATGGGAGCCACGTTGAATTTGGTGTCCGGGGCGTAGATCCGCAGTGCGTTACAGAACCAGTTCCCTATCACCGTCATGGCCACCTTGCCCTGCATAAAGGCATGGTCCGGGGAAAAGGCAGCGCCAAGGCTGGAAGTAAAAGCCCGCATCCGTTCAGGATCGTGCCGCTGGGCATAGGAACGCTGCCATTCAAACACCCGCGCAACTGCGGGGTTCGCCAGTGTCAGCGTATCGGTCGAATAATTGTATACATCGGCGGCAAACTGCCGGTACCAGGTAGGAGCATCCGCGCCGGCGTCAAGCCAAGGGATAAAACCGTAGCGGGTTACATCCTGGCCGCTGGAAACGGTCAGCCTCCGGGCATATTCGTCCAGCTCGGCGATGGTTTTGGGCGGATTTAACGGATCCAGACCCGCTTCCTCAAAAAGATCGGTACGATAGAAAAGGAGGATCGTATCCGTATTGTGGGGGAAAATGTACGTGACCCCGTTGTACTGCATAAGCGGAATAACTGCGGGGTTAATATTGTTGAAATCAATCCCCACTTCCTTGAATATGTCGTCAAGGGGCTCAAAAGCTCCCTGCGCCGCCAGAGAATAGGTTTCGGCCAGCGCGTCGCTTTCGATAAGGTCGGGCACATCCCCCGAATTGATGGCCGCCATGAGTTTTCCGTTGCGAATCCCGGCCGCGTCCGGCACATAGGTGGATTCCACCGTGTAGTCGGGATTATCCTTCATAAATTCATCGATAACCCACAGTTCCCATTTTTCCGAATCACCGCCAAAGGGATACCAGAACTTCAAGAGCTGCTTGGAACCCGCGGCGGCCACATTCTCATTATTCCGGCACCCGGGCAATAACGCCACACAGGCAAGCAGAACCACCAACAAGCACATACCCATTTTTTTCATCGTCATACCTCCTCAAAAATATCAACTTTTCCCTGCGGAAAACAACATATTATACACCCCAGGGAAAAATCGTGCTCACCAATAATTGCCAATACTTCTCAATTCTTGCTTTTTTTGTGTTTTTGATCCTGCTTTGCCCTTTTACGGCAGCCAACAGGACGATTTTGAAATGTCACCGCATACGGTCATGGTACAGGGTTCCCGCCATGGCAACAACAGCGCGGACCGCTTACCAGGGGACTTCCTTCCCGTGAAAATCGACAAAAAGAATGTCTTCGCTCAGGGTATCCGCCGATTTGAGCAGATCAACGATGAGCCGGCCGTTTTCTTCCGGATCGCAGGTAGCGCGGGGTCCACCCATATCGGTCCGCATCCAGCCGGGATCGATGAGCAGGGTCCGCACCTTCCGTTTTCGTATTGTGTTGCTGTACAGGCGGAAGGCCATGTTCAGCGCCGTTTTGGATACCCGGTAGGCAATTTCAACCTCGGTGGCGGGATTCCGGGTAATGCTTCCCGCGCCTGACGACACGGCAAAAGACCAGCTTCCCTCGCGCAAAAGAGGATCAAAGGCCTTTACCACCCGCATAACGCCCGCCGTGTTTATATTGAAGGTCTTGTCCATTTCGTCAAAATCGGCGCGGGTATAATCGACAAGATGCCCCAAATCAAAATTGACGCCCGCGTTGTTGACAAGCATATCAAGATGATCCGTGCGGGCTTTTACCGCTTTCGCCGCCCTGTTCACGCTTTCGGTGGAACCCACGTCACAGGGCACCACGATCAGCGTATCGGGAAAACGCGGCAAAAGGGAAGGAAGTTCCTTTCCGTCGCTACGGACAAGGGCATAGACCGTGTCTCCCGCGGCAAGAAAATCCCTGGTCATCACAAGACCGAGGCCCCGGGAAGCGCCGGTAATGGCGACCGTTTTTTTCAGGTTGTTCATGATAATCCTTTTTATCCTTAATACGGACGAGGCCCCAAACCGGACCGGGCACGGAGGATCATTATAGACACTAGCAATTTTTGAAAAGACTGTCTAGTATGAAGCGGATTTCAGATACACCTTACTCAAGGAGAGTGATATGGCAGGCGCGGACAGGGGCAGGGCTCTTTTTGACGGAAGCACATTGAAGGGCTGGCACACGGCGCCGAGGCTTCCCACATCACGTTACCCTGGAGGGCCTGAACCCGACACTACAACCGGACATTACAAGACCGCCCAATCCACCGGCGGCGCGTGGTCGGTTATTGACGGGGTCATCACCGGAGCCCAGGGAATCAGGGGTTACGGCGGCTACCTTTTGACCGATGAAAAATTCGCCGATTTTGAGCTTTCCTACGACGCGAAGCCCGACTGGCCGGTGGATACGGGACTGTTGGTACGGACAACGGCACGGGCAACCCAGGGTTTCCAGATTCTCCTTGATCACCGCAAGTCAGGCGCCATCGGCGGTTTTTACGGCAACGGCATCGGCGGTTTTCACGCTGTTTCCTTTAATGTCGACGTTCTGCGGGACGGTAACGGCAGGCCGCAAAAGCTCGTCGTGGAAAAACCCGAGACAAGCCTGGAACCCGTTACCGGCGCCAAGAAGGCGCTCTTGAGCCATGCCATTGAGCCTGAAGAATTCCTCAGAATCTGGCGCTGGAACGACTGGAATACTTTTATGGTCCGCTGCGCGGGGGAATACCCGGTCTTGACCACCTGGATAAATGGGGTCAAGGCTTACGAGATGGACAGCGGGAAAATTGACTGGCCCGATTACGACAAAGAGGCGGTAGCCGCGCTGCTGGGCAGAGCCGGCCATATCGCGCTGGAGGTCCACGACAACGATCCCGGCATGGGAGATGACCGCTGGGCTCCCGGCGCGGTCTGCCGCTGGAAAAACATCTGCATCAGAGAGCTGTAAACTCCCCGAAACCCGGCCCTGGTTCGGAGAATTCTTCCCGGCCTGTTGACATTGGAAAACCGCTCAGGAGATCGACGCCGGAAACGCCGTTTTCGCGGCGGTAATCCCTTGGCGTAAAACCGGTTAACAACTTGAAAGTTCTGTTGAATGTTTGAAGCGAATTAAATCCGGAATGAAACGCTATATCGGTAACAGACATTTTTGACTCCCTCAGATAACGTTCCGCAAAGGAAATCCTGGTTTTGACAAGGTATGAATGAAAAGACTGTCCGGTAATATTCTTGAAGAAATGGGAAAAATAAAATTTGTTCAAATTCAGCGCGTCCGCGGCTTCCTTCAGCGTAAATTCGGGATCGCCTATATTCTTGAAAATAAGGGCGAGTATCTGTTTTGATTTGGACGACGATACGACGGCAGAGCGGCCGGGCATTTTCCGCAGCACCATGAGCATCACCTCGTAAAGCCCCGACTTTACCGCGAGCTGATACCCCGCCGTTTTTTCCGTATACTCACGGAATATCCTGTACAGCAACTGCCGCAGATGAACGCAGACGGCTTCTCCCATCCTTTTTCCCAGCACCGGATTTTGAAATATTACATCGCGCATGTTTATAAAGCTTTCGTCAAAAAACGTGATGTCGAACTGAAATCCTTTTATGGCTGTTTCCGAAGGCGAATCCAGATAGCCGTGTACGGCGCCGGAATTGATCATCACAACATCACCGTCTGACGCCTCAAATATCGCGTCATTTACGGAGACATGCACACTGCCTCCTGAAACAAGGATAATTTCAAAACAATCATGCCAGTGCAGCGGAAATGATGCCTTGGCGCTTTCCCAGCAAAGAAAGGGAAATGTGGGCTCCAGTTTCTTTCTTTCAAGATAACGCTGATCCATAAGCCGTATTCCCCGGTGGTTTTCCCCCGAACCCGTGAAAACAGAAACAGTGTATCATATCCCGAGGCGTTTGAGGAATACGCTTCGCAGCCCGGAGTTTCGCCAAAGGCGAAACTCCCCAGCCGAAGGCAAAGCAGAGCTTTGCCTTCGGCCCTTGTCCTTTCCCGCCCTGGTGTGGTAGACTGGGGACATGCACTTTACCGGCCGCTTCAATATAACGTAACTTCAGAAACCGCCTTCGGGCGGTTTTTTTTTGCGCGGACCGGCCGGATCAAGGACATGAGGGGGGAACATGCTTGAGGGACGATCCCTTATAGAACCGCTTAATTTTACCATGGAAGAGATGGATCTGCTTTTCAGTCTGGCTGAAAAAATAGAGGAGGACGGGACATACCTTAGGGAAAGCTGCCGGGGAAAGCTCCTTGCGACCCTTTTTTTTGAACCCAGCACAAGGACGCGCCTTTCCTTCGAGGCGGCCATGCTCCGTCTGGGGGGAAGCTGCCTGGGCTTTGCGGAGCCCGGCTCCAGTTCCACCGTAAAGGGGGAAAGCCTCGCCGATACCATCAAAACCGTTTCCTGTTATGCCGACGCCATAGTCATGCGAAACCCCAAGGAAGGGGCGGCCCTTCTGGCATCGCGCGTTTCGCCTGTGCCGGTCATCAACGCGGGCGACGGGGGGCATCACCATCCGACCCAGACATTAACGGATCTCCTTACCATACGCAGGCTGCGTGGGACAGGCGGAACGGCGGGCGGCATAGGAGGGCTTACCGTCGGCTTCTGCGGCGATCTGAAATTCGGCAGAACCGTTCATTCACTGGCAAAGGCGCTGGCCAGATATGAAAGGATCTCCATGGTTTTTGTCTCGCCGGCGGAACTTAAAGCCCCCGGTTACATCACAGGTCATCTGGAAGACAGGCGCGTACCGTTTACGGAGACGGAAAGCCTCGAGAAAGTCATGGGAGATCTCGATGTCCTCTATATGACCAGGGTCCAGCGGGAACGCTTCTTCAACGAGGAAGACTACATACGCCTCAAGGACACGTACGTGCTTAACAGTGAAAAAATGAAAAACGCGAAAAAGGATCTTGTTATCCTGCATCCCCTGCCCAGGGTAAACGAAATAGCCCCGGAAGTGGACGCCGATCCAAGGGCGGCGTATTTCAGGCAGGCCAAATACGGCATGTATGTACGTATGGCACTGTTGTCGTCAATACTCGGAACGGCAGAACATAAAGGAGAAATTCCATGCTGAACATCGACAAAATAAAAAACGGTGTTGTCATTGATCATATCAAGGCGGGGCTGGGTATACGGATCTTCAACTGGCTCGGTCTTGACAGGGCCCCCTACACCGTCGCCTTTGTGATAAACGCCGCCTCGGATCGCATGGGCCGCAAGGACATCATCAAGATCGACAACACCATCGCCATCAACTTCGATCTTCTGGGGCTTATAGATCCCAACATAACAGTAAACGTCATAGAAAATGAGAGGATCACCGGAAAGATCAAGCTCAAGATGCCCGAGCGGGTGGAAGATGTCCTTGTCTGCAAAAATCCCCGGTGCATCACGTCAACGGAAAAGTACATTCCCCACATCTTCCATCTGGAAAACGCCGAACAGCGGACTTACCGCTGCGAGTACTGTGACGAGATAAAATCCGCGGGGGACTTCCGGTAAAAACCAGCGCCGCCCCGGCGGACCCTTTCGCCTCAGGAAAGAAGTTTGACGTTGATTCCCGACCAGTCGTTGTCTATCTTGAGCTTGTCAAAAATCTGGGAAGCCTGTCCCCGGTGATGAGTTCCGTGGGCGACAAGCTGGCCAAGCATGAAGTACAAGGGAACCGAGGCGGGCTTTCCGCCGTACCAGTCCGTCCCGACAGGCGCACTGAATTCCGCTTCGGAAAGGGCCGATACCAATTTGACAAAGGCGTCATCGGCGGTCTTTATGTCCGCGGCAAGTTTCTTCCACTGGACCTCGGTCAGTTTGCCTTTGGGCACCGTCACTTTTCCCAGAGCCGCCAGGGCTTTCCGCGCCGCGGGGTTTTTGCCCACAGCATCCGTGAACATCCCCATCATGTAGAACGCGCCTCCCAAAATATGGGAGGCAATGCCGGAAAGGCTCTTGTAGTAGCTTCCCCGCGCCTTTTCCCTGTCCTCGTTGGACATCTTGTCCAAAATACCAAGAAGCGTCCGGTTCGCCTCTTTATTGTATCCGGCGAACATGGTAAACATCTCTTTCATTTGTCCGTATCCTCCTTTGAAAATTAGTGAACTTGTTCTATTTCAGGGAAGTCTGTCCATACTGTGTCTACATTACGGACAGACACTATTTAATGAAAAACCGAAGTACAAAGATCACAAAAAGCACCCAGGTAATTACGGTAATATCCTTCCATTTTCCCGTCACCGCCTTGAGGATCACATAGGAAAGAACCCCGTAGACGATTCCTTCGGCGATGCTGTAAGCAAAGGGCATCATGATAATGGCAAGGAAAGCGGGAATGCCTTCGGTGGGGTCAGAAAAATCAATGCCCGTAACGGCCTTCATCATGAGGAAGCCCACAAAGACAAGGGCGGGAGCGGCCGCGGCTCCGGGAATAAGCAGAAAGAGAGGTGAAAGGAACAGGGCAATGATAAAAAGAACCGCGGTTGAAACGGCGGTAAGCCCGGTGCGGCCCCCGGCGGCGACGCCCGCCGTACTTTCCACATAGCTTGTAACCGTAGACGTACCAAGGGCCGCCCCGGCTACGGTCCCGATGGCGTCGGCAAGAAGCGCCTGTTTGACTCTGGGAATTTCCCCCTTTTCGTTGATAAGGCCCGCCTGTGTCGTCACGCCTACAAGGGTACCTACGGTATCGAAAATATCGACAAAAAGGAATGTAAAAAACACGGTAAAAAATTTGAAGGTCAAAAGATTGTTGAATTCAAACTTCAAAAAGAGCGGAGCCTCGGGAAAGCTCACAGGAGAAAAAGACCGCGGAACCTGCGTTATTCCCAGGGGAATGCCGAGAATCGTTGTCGCGATGATCCCGATAAGTATGGCGCCGGGAACCTTGAGGGAATGGAGAATGATGATGATCACAAGGCCGGCAAGGGCAAGAAGGGCGGGAGTAACGTGAAAGACGGGATCTCCGCCGGTCAACGCGCCCAGAGCGATTATGGTTCCGTCGCCCTGGACCACGACGCCGGAGTTTGCCATTCCGATAAGGGCGATAAAAAGACCAATGCCTACCGCCACCGCCTTTTTCAGGTTCGCCGGAATTGCCCTGATTATCGCCTCCCGCACATTGACAAGAGAAAGAACAATAAAGACTATGCCTTCAAGGAACACGGCCGTCAGGGCAAGCTGCCAGGAATACCCCATTCCCATTACAACCGAATAGGTAAAGTAGGCGTTAAGCCCCATGCCGGGAGCCAGAGCGACAGGCAGGTTCGCCGCAAAAGCCATGACCAGGGTGGCAATGGCCGACGCAAGCACCGTGGCGGTAAAGACCCCGCCGGAACTCATGCCGGTTTTGCTCAGCATGTCCGGATTGACCGCCAGAATGTACGCCATGGTCAGGAAGGTGGTAACGCCCGCGAAAATCTCCCTCCGCACCGTTGTGCCATGCTCCTCAAGCCTGAAAAGTTTCTCCACGATATTCTCCTTTATACTATTGCGATACAGGCATATAAAACCGATTTCAAAATTGAAGCCGGGGGAAAGCTCCGGAAATTATCCCTTCACGGCGCCGGCCATCATTCCCTTGACCAGTTTGTCCTGTCCAAAGATGTACAGGAGGATGACGGGGAGGGACGAAAGGGCAAGAACGGCCATGATTACCGGAATATTGCTCGAATATTGGCCCTGGTACGCCCAGACCGCCAGAGGCAGGGTGCGGCTCCTCATTGACTGCGTAAGCACCATCGCGAAACTGAATTCGTTCCAGATAACCACGCCGTTGTAGATTCCCAGCGTAGCCAACCCCGATGTCGACAGGGGAAAAATGATCCTGAAAAACGTGGAGAACTTGCCGCATCCGTCTATTTCCGCGGCCTCTTCCAGCTCCCTGGGAATTCCCTGCATAAAGGCGGTAAGAATAAAAATCGACATGGGCAGGTTAAAGGCGATGTTCGGCCCGACCAGCGCCCAGCGGGTATCGTAGATATTGGCCCTTATCGCCATTATAAAAAGGGGAATAAGGGTAATATGAATGGGCACCGACATGGCGGCCACTATAAGGCTGAAGATGGGCCTGTTAAGCCTGAACTTCATGCGGGACAGGGGATAGGCCGCAAAAGCGCTCAAAAGGAGGAGCAGTGTAAGGGCAACAATAATCAGCAATACGCTGTTATAGAGGTACTGGAGGAAACCGCCCTTGAATACCTGCACATAATTGCTGAACTGCCACGTTCCGGGCAGCCTGAACAAATTGCCGCTCAGGAATTCGCCAAGCGTCTTGAAAGAAGTAATAATCAAATAATAAAAAGGAAGGCCGGTGATGAGGAGCCAGATAAAGGCGAAAAAAAATGCCAGACACCACCAGGCCGATACGCGCCTTTTTTTCTTCACGCTTCCGCCGCCTTTCTGTTCAGGGTAAATACGACAAGCAGGGCCACCAGGGTAATCAGTATGAACATGCCGCCCGCGACCGCCGCCCCGTAGCCAAAATTCTGTTTGACAAACGATGTCTTGTACATCATCGTCGCCATGAGTTCCGTGGCAACGCCGGGACCGCCGCCCGTCATAACATACACCAAATCGAAATACTTGAGGGAGCCGATAATGCTTACCGTGGCGCCGGAAACAATGGTGGGCCGGAGCAGGGGAAGGGAAATTTTCCAGAAGTACTGGCCCCGCGTCGCCCCGTCGATGGCGGCCGCTTCGTAAAGCTCCACAGGAATGGTCCCGTAGGCCGCCAGATAGAGGATCATGTAAAAAGGCGTATACTGCCAGCTTACCACACCCATTACGGCAAGAAGGGCCCTTTCGGGCCTGCCCAAAAGATCGACGGTACCGCCTCCGAAGAATTTTGATATGGAAGCAAATATGCCGAAATTCGCGTCCAGCGCGAATTTGAAAAGTATGCCGATGGCGACCGAAGAAATCAGATAGGGCAGGAACCAGATTACCTTGAAGACAACCCCTTTCCTGCCGACGATGTCCAGAAAGGTCGCCAGCGATATGGCCAGTACCCCCTGGGTCGCGAGGGAAATAAACATCACAATGAGGTTATTGCGAAACGCGGCCCAGAAGCTCGGATCGCCGACAAGGACTTTCCAGTTGTCAAGTCCGACCGGTTTTCTGACGGTACTGATGCCGTTCCACTGCACCAGGCTGATGGAAAAAGAATCAATAATTGGATAGACAACAAACACGGCGAGGAGCAAAAGAGAAGGAAACAGAAAAACAGACGCGGCGATATGAATTGATCGCTGCCGGACTTTCCGCAAAGATTTTTCGCTCATCACATCCCCATGTTTGTTGACCGCGGGTGGGAAACTTGGGGTAACGCCGATTAACTTGTGGCTAATCAGCGCCATCCCCCGGTTTTCTTGTCTTGCGCCGGTTATTTTCTTAGCGCGGCGGTCTGCGCCTGCTGAACCCGCCTCATCATCTCCTGGGGCGTCATGGTAAGACCAAAGACTTCCTGGGAAGTAACCTTGAGTTCCTCGGCCACTTCGTTGGTAAGCGCCTGATCATACCAGAACTGAATGTCGGGCGCGCCCTGAATCGCGTCGAAAACCTGTTTTACCAGAGGATCGGTAATGGTGACGTTTTTCACCGGCGGAATACGGCCCAGCGCGGTGCGTTCCCTTACGGACTGATCATCCAGGAGGTATTTGAGCATTTCAAAGGCCGCCTCGGGATACTGGCATTTGCTGGAAATATGATAGAAATTATCGCCTATCGTTCCGGTTACCGTTCCCGGACTTCCGGAGCCGGTTTCATCGGAGGGGAAGTTAAAGAACCCGACTTTCTTGAGGAAATCGGGATTTTCGGCGCCGACGTTTCCGACAAACCAGCTGCCCTGCACCTGCATGGCGGCCTGTTCCGTGTAGAGGAAGGTACGGGACTGACCTGAATCTTCGTCCAGACCGTTGAAGCCGTCATTGAAATAACCTTTCTTTACCCACTCCTGAATTTTCTGGCCCGCCCAGACAAACGCGGGATCCTCAAAGGAACCACTCCCTTCCAGGGCCTTTGCCATTGGCTGCAGCCCGCCGTGCCTCGTGGGAAGCACCTGATAGTACATCAGACCCGTCCACTGGGTTTTGTTGGCAAGACTGAACGGGATAATTCCGTTCTGTTTGAGGGTATCGCAGGCGGCTTCAAGCTCCCTGATGGTCGTCGGCACCTTGATGTTGTATTTGTTAAAGAGATCCCTGTTGTAAAAAACACCTTCGATGGCGGCGTTTTCTATCGGTACACCGTAAATTTTGCCGTTAACGGTTGCCTGCGCAATACCCGCATCAAGGAATTTTGCCTTGTAATTATCCTTGTTGAAGTAGGAAGTTATGTCGGTAAGGAGCCCCGCCTTGATGTACTCGTTGGTGGTGCCGCCCGTCCAGGAAATAAACACGTCCGGCAGCTGCTGGGAAGCTACCGCCACCGCGATCTTCTGTTTGTAGGCGTCGTTGGCCGTAATTGTTATATTTACCTTGTAATCGGGATTGGCCGCCTCAAAACGTTTGACCGCATTTTCGATGATTGCCGTAATCTCGCCAATGTTCTGGATATGCCAGAATTCGATGACCTTCTTGCCACCCGCTCCACCCTGCTGGCCGGGACCCGCGAACAAAAGACCCGCAACAATCAACAGCAATACGCCAAACATAATCTTTTTCGTCATGTTTTGCCTCCGGAAAAATATTTACGCTCAAAAGCGAATAAGGCATTATATGCTCTTTTGCCGGGTCCGTCAATAAAAAATCGTCCCCGAAAGGACGATTTAAAACCCGGCCGGGACCGGCGCGCGCCGGCCCGTCCGCTATTTCAGGTACAGGGGACGTTCCTCGTATTTGGTGTGGAGAAGCTCGTGGGCCTTGTGGCCGTTGGGTTCGCCGAGGAATTCCTTGTATACCTGCTGTATGAAGGGGTTCTGGTGGGAACACCGGAAGGACGATTTCTCGTCGTCAACATAAACGCCCGCGGTACGCTGTCTGCGGATTTCATCGGTACAGCCGTAAGGCTGACCTCCGCCGCCTATGCAGCCGCCGCGGCAGGCCATGACTTCCACAAAGTGGTAGGGGGGGGCCTTTCCCGCGGCTCTGGCATCGCGTATCCTGTTCAGCACCGCCTCTATGTTTCCCATCTGGTGGGCCACGGCAATGCGTATTTTGGTTCCGTTGTTAAAATCAACTTCCGCCTCCTTGACCCCTTCAAGGCCCCGGACAGGCTTGAAATTCACGTCGGACAGCTCTTTTTTGGTGACAAGGAAATAGGCGCTCCTCACCGCCGCTTCCATGACCCCGCCCGTAACGCCGAAGATAGTCCCCGCGCCGGTGTAAGGGCCCATGGGGTTGTCCGCGTCTTCTTCAGGCAGTTTGAGGATTTCTATACCGGCCTGTTTTATCATGCGGGCAAGTTCACGGGTGGTTATGGCGATATCGACATCGTAATTATAACCGGCACTCTTCATGTCGCTGTTCCGCTTTGTTTCCCACTTCTTGGCGGTACAGGGCATGACCGAAACGGAATAGACCTTGCCGGGATCGATCCCCGCCTTTTCGGCCCAGTAGGCCTTTATCATCGCGCCCATCATCTGCTGGGGAGATTTGGCGGTAGAGAAGTTGGGGATCATGTCGTTGTAGTATTTTTCCATATAATCGACCCAGGCGGGGCAGCAGCTGGTAATGAGGGGAATATCCGATCCCTTTTCGGCAAGCCGCTTCACGAGTTCCGTACCTTCTTCCATAATCGTAAGATCCGCCGAGAAGTTGGTGTCGAAAACGGTCTTGAAACCCAGCCGTCTGAGGGCGGCGTAGATCTTCTTGGTAAACACCGTTCCCGGAGGAAGGCCGAATTCCTCGGCCAGGGCGACACGGACCGCCGGGGCTATCTGGACTACCGGATGTATGTCCGGGTTTTGCAGGGCGGCCCATACCTTGACGGTATCGTCCCGCTCATAAATGGCCCCCACGGGGCAGTGGGCGGCGCACTGGCCGCATTTGATGCAGGGACTTTCTCCCAGGGGAGCGTCGGCCGCGCTGGCAATTCTTCCCTTGATTCCCCTTCCCAGAAATTCAAGCGCCCAGACATTCTGCACTTCCTGGCAGACCTTGACGCAGCGCCCGCAGCGTATGCACTTTTCCGGGTTAAGGATTATGGCCGGATTGGAATCGTCCACGGGAAGCGCGTTAAGCACCTTGCGGAAGGGAACCTCGCGTATGCCGAATTCCGCCGCCAGGGTCTGCAGTTCGCAGCTTCCGTTGCGGGGGCACTGGAGGCAGTCGTTGGGGTGATTGCTGAGGATAAGCTCCACCACAGTACGGCGCACAGCGATGATCTCCGGATCATGGGTAATAATATCCATGTTGTTGTCGACCGGCGTGGTACAGGCGCGGGCCATGCGGGGAGATCCGGGTCCGGCGGTACGGACAATGCAGATCCCGCAGGAGGCCCAGGGGGGCAGATCCGGGTTGTAACAGAGGGTGGGGATCTTGATGTTGATCTTTCTGGCCGCGTCCAGAATTGAAGTACCTTCTTCCACCTCAACCGGCGTTCCGTTTATTTTAAGATTAACCATGGCTTACTCCTATATCAGGCGGCGGAACCGCCGCCGCCGTTTAATCAAACATTAACACGAAGTGTTAACACTTACTCCTTGCTGATGGCGCCGAATTTGCAGGTCTTGAAACACTCGCCGCATTTGAGACAGGCCGCCAGGTCGATCCGGTAGGGGGGCCGTTTCTTGTCGCTCCCCTCTACCTGGACAATGCAGTTTGCCGGACACTTCTTCGCGCAGGCGCCGCAGCCTATGCACTTTTCGGGGTTGATGACATAGCGGATCAAATTCTTGCATTTGCCGGACCGGCACTTCTTGTCGTGAATGTGCTCAAGATATTCATTTTTGAAATTCTTGACCGTAGAAAGAACGGGATTGGGCGCCGTCTGCCCCAGAGCGCACAGGCTGGCCTTTGCCATGGACTTGCCTATGATCTCAAGTTTTTCAAGGTCGCCCTCTTCCCCATTGCCCGTGGTTATCTTGTCAAGAATGTTCAAAAGCTGGGTGGTCCCAATGCGGCAGGGACTGCATTTTCCGCATGATTCATCAACGCAGAAATCCATGTAAAAGCGGGCCACGTCCACCACACAGTCGTCCTCGTCCATGACTATCATGCCGCCAGAACCCATCATGGAGCCGTTGGCGGTGAGGCTTTCGTAATCTATAGGCGTATCGAGCACCGCCTCGGTAAGAATGCCCCCCGAAGGGCCGCCGGTCTGGACTCCCTTGAATTTCTTTTTGTCCTTGATGCCACCGCCTATTTCGAAGATGATCTCGCGCAGGGTTGTCCCCATGGGCACTTCCACCAGGCCGGAATTTTTGACCTTGCCCGTGAGGGCGAAGACCTTGGTCCCCTTGGATTTTTCGGTTCCAATCTTCGCAAGCCAGGCGCCGCCTTTGGCGGTTATCACCGGAATGTTGGCAAGGGTTTCCACATTGTTGATAACCGTGGGCCGCTGCCAGAGTCCCTTGTTCGCCGGGAAAGGAGGTTTGGGAACGGGCATGCCCCGGTTCCCTTCGACCGATTTGATAAGGGCCGTCTCTTCGCCGCAGACAAAGGCGCCGGCGCCCAGGCGTATTTCAATGTCGAAGTCAAAACCCGACCCGAGTATGTTTTTGCCCAAAAGACCGTAGTTCTGGGCCTGGGAAAGGGCCCGCTTGAGCCGTTCTATCGCCAGGGGGTACTCCGCCCGAATGTACACAAAACCGGTATTTGCCCCTATGGCCTTGCCGGCGGTTATCATCCCCTCGATCACCGAATGGGGATCTCCCTCTATGGTAGACCTGTCCATGTAGGCGCCGGGGTCCCCCTCGTCGGCGTTGCAGATAACGTACTTGATATCGCCTTGGGCCTTGCGGGCAAGATCCCACTTGAGCCATGTGGGAAAACCCGCGCCGCCCCGGCCCCGAAGGCCGGAAATTTTCATTTCGTTGACAACCTGTTCGGGAGTCCATTCAAAGAGGACCTTTTCAAGCCCGCTGTAGCCTTCACGGGCTATGTACTCGTCTATATTTTCAGGATTGATGACCCCGCAGTTCCGCAGTACCACACGGACCTGCTTCTGGTAAAATTCAATGTCTTCCACCGCGATGGAAGACTTCTTTTCCGTTTCGCCCTTGTACAGAAGCCGCTTGACTTCACGTCCCTTGACAATCTGCTCGGCGATGATCTCCGGGGCGTCTTCGGGCTTTACATCGACATAAAAGGATTCCTCGGGCAGCACCTTGACGATGGGTCCCCGTTCGCAGAAGCCGAAACAGCCGGTCTTGACGATCTGCACTTCGCCCCTGACATTCTGTTTTTCCGCTTCGGCAATGAGGCGCTCGTAAATTTCCGCGCCCTTGTTGGATTCGCAGGCGGTTCCGCCGCAGGTAAGAATATAGTGGTTATAGGCCATTGTTGTCTCCTCAGCCGTTTATGATGTCTACGGCGGGCCTGTCCAGAATATGACCGTCCAACAGTTCCCTGCCGACGATGTGTTTCTTGACAATTTCCTCCGCGACGCCCGCGTCCACCTTTCCGTAGATGACGGCGGGCATGCCGGGAACCACTACTTCAACGGTAGGCTCCGAATGGCAGAGCCCCATGCAGCCGGTCTGGCGCACCATGACGGTATCCACCAGCTTGTGATCGTCCAGTAATTTGATGAAGGCGTCCAGAGTTATCTTCGCTCCCGCGGCAATACCGCAGGTACCCATACCGACGATAACCTGAATCTCCTTGCCCTCAGCATCGCGCCTGCGCAAGTCGGTCTTCCTGGAATCCCTGAGCTTTCGCAGTTCTTCAAGGGTCATCTTTGCCATACATTGCTCCTCTCATTATTCTTGGTCTTCTTCAAGCGATCTGAGATACTTGTCAAGCAGCACCAGAGATCCTGTGTCCTCCAAATTGCCCAGGGCTTCGGCCAGCTCCGTTTTGCGGACCTCGTAGTCCAGATCCGCGCCCAAGCCGGCGCGGGTACGGTGTATGACGCACTCGCCGGGCCCCTCAAACATAAGAATGATACGAAACATGCCCGGCAAATCGCCCGCCGGCGGGGTATCCACGTTGTCCAGATCGAACCAGGCGCCTATTTCGGTTCCCCTGCCCTTTTCGGACTTCACATCCCAGCCGCCCCCGCTCTGCTGGGCGGTCTGTATAAGAAAGGGAATGCCCAGCCCCACCCTGCGGCGGGGGTGTTTTTTCCCGTCGGTGACAAAAGGATCCACCGCATGGCGGATCTCGTCCTGATCCATACCCCTGCCGTTGTCCCTTACCAGGAAGCGGAATTCCCGTTTCCCGCCGCCTGTTTCGGAAATGTCAAGCTCCACCTGGGCGGCCCCCGACTCGGCGGCGTTCTGGACTATGTCGGTTACCAGATCGCTTAAGGTAAAGTGCAAAAAAAACCTCCGGTTTTTTTTGCTGGGGAGTTTCTTTCAGAAACTCCTTGCACGGAAATCACTTGCACCTCCGGGTTTTTTGCACGGAAAGCATGTGTACCTCCGGGTTTTTTTGCCGGGGAGTTTCTTTCGGAAACTCCATGTACGAAGAAACCTCCGGGGTTTTTTGCACGGAAAGCGTGTGGAGCTCCGGGGGTTTTTGCCATGTGTGTCTCCGGCCTTCTAGGCGTTCTGATATTTGGCGATGATGCCGGGGAGCATGTCCTTGGTCAGTTTGCCGTAGGTGTCGTTTCCCACGACCATGACCGGGGCAAGTCCGCAGCAGCCCACACAGCGCACGGGATCAATGGAAAAAAGGCCGTCTTCCGTTACTCCGCCTTCCTGAAGGCTGAGGAGGCTCCGGGCTTCTTCGATAAGATCCGCTCCGCCTTTGAGGTAACAGGCCGTTCCCAGGCAGATGGAAACCCTGTTTTTCCCCGGTTTGGTGGTTTTGAAAAAGTGATAGAAGGTAATGACCCCGTAGATCCGGGCCAGGGGAATTCCGGTGTCCCTGGAAAGTTTTTCCGCCGCCTGGCGGGAAATAAAGCCGAATGTTTCCTGGGTCTTATGCAGAATCATGATAAGACTGCCGGGTTTTACCTTCCATTCGTCAATAAACGCGACAAGTTCAGGGGGAAATACAATATCCCCGGAATTGCTAGAGACCGCCGTGCCTGTCATGATACCCCCATTCTCACTGATAATTTTTTGCGAACGCTCTTTGTAATGCAGCGCCCCGCCGCAAGCAGCGGGGCGTCTTTGTTCTATTGGAATTCCCATATTGATTTTATATCAAAGAGCATCTTTTGGCAAGAAGAAGCGAAACACCGCGGCAATTCCTGATTCAACATCCCAAACCCGAAAAGAAACCTGAGAAATCCGCCGGGGGTCCTGCCTGTAACCAATTGTGGTTGTACGGACGGAAAGAGGCATTGACCACCAGGCTATCCGCCCTGCGGATAGCACCTTACGGACAAAGAACAGAATTGCCGACAAAAAGTTCGTACTGTTGGCCTTCCTCTTCTACATTCGCAAGATCCGGAAGGTTTTATAGTGAAGGGTGTACCCTTTCAAAGCCCGCCCGCCTGCGGGTTTGCCCTTGTGGAACACTCCACAGCCGTCCTGGAGTGTTCCCGAATCATTCTGGACTGTTCCCGAACCATTCTGGACTGTTCCCGAACTGTCCGGGAATGTTCCCGAACTGTCCGGGAGTGTTCCCGAACCGTCCGGGAATGTTCCCCGGCCATCCGGGAGCGCCTGTCATCCGTCTAGGGGGACCAGATCACCTCGTAACTGAGGGGCGTCTCAAGAACCAGCAGATCCAGCAGCGGTATGGCAAATTCCGCCCTTGTGCCGGAACAGGTCCCGCCCCGCACGGAACGCACCTGGCCTGGAAAATCGACGGAGGCCTC
>JAIRXH010000145.1 GCA_031268385.1 Treponema sp.
CCTTATTTGATCCAGCCGCCGCCTGTCGACAACGGTAAACTTCGCGGAATTCACCAGGCGGTATTCCAGCTCGTCTATCATAGATTCAGAATCAGCGCGGCTGGACGATGATATGCTCAGCACCGCTATGGTGGAATTTCTCGGTAATTTCTCAATTAATGTCAGGCCCGCGTTCTCCAGCGCTGCCGCCATTTTTTGCTGATCCGCGTTGGCTCTGGCAGCGGCGGTATTATACATTACAACATCACCGCTGGCACTTATTTTCTGAAAATTAAAAAGCACAGGCGAAAATGGAAAAAGAAAAACAGCAGTCAAAAAATTCCAGCCTGAAGCCGTTCCGCCAATAGCAACATTTCGAATATCAATATTCCCTTGGTATCTTTTTGACGCCTCCTGCCTTAATTCCGATAACGCCTTGTTTCTAATGGCACTGGAATTTATAATATGTAAAAACTGGGTTGTGGTAAATGTAGCCGTTACCGTTCCGACAGTTTCGACAGAGGTCCGTTCTTCAGGCGCCAGTGGTCTATCCTGTATTGAAACACAGGAAACAAGCAAACTCGTCAAGAAAATCAAAACCATTATCAGTGCTTTTTTATTGTTATTCATGTTACACTCCTTATCATCGTCATTTTGTACATACCTGTTTTTCACAACGGTACGCCGCTTGATGTTTCAGCACAAACGAATCTCCTTCGCCTATCCTGCCGCTTTGGGCATAACAATGTCCGTATCCGGGGCAATGTGCCAAGGCAATGTGTCGGCCACAAATTGCCTGTTATGTTATTTCATCGGCGCCTCCTTATCCAATGACAAAATCACACAGTTCCTGAAGAAGAAAAAACCACAAGGCAAATAAGGCGAAGAACAAATTAAGGAGGATCCCTTCCCTATTCACCTTGTGGTTAAACTCCTTTACCAGTTGTTAAACGCCGCGCCGCTATCGGGAATGTAATCTGCCATACCAACTACTCCTCTCAAGTTACGATGAAATTTTTCCGGGCACTGCCAACGTTTCCCCGGGGTACTATACCAATTTGTTGAGGGTTGCCAAAAACAACCGGAGTTATCATGAAAATAACTCCGGTTATAATGAAAATTTCCCGAGTTATAACGAAAATTTCCCGGGTTATAACGAAAATTTCCCGGGTTATAATGAAAATTTCCGGGTTAAAACGAAAATTTCCCGGGTTATAATGAAAATTTCCCGGGTTATAATGATTATAACTGGAGTTATAATGGCGATTTCCCGTATCAAAACGGCCGTTTCCGTTCCTTCCGGCGCTATATATGGTGGTGTATGGGGTATATCCGGAAAAATCTACACTATATACGGGGGGGGGGGGGGGGTAAACTGGGTGGTGTCATACCGAACATGGCGAAACTATACCATATAGTGAAAAAGACATGCAAGTGGGCCGAAGGCGAAACTGCGTTTCGCCGTCGGCGGGGGAGTTTTCGCGGAGCGAAAACTCCAAGGGCCGCAAAGCTGCGCTTTGTCTCAGGCTGGGGAGTTTTCGCGGTGCGAAAACTCCAAGGGCCGCGCGAGGGGCCGAAGCCGCAAAACTCCCCCGGCAATTCGCCCCGCGAATTGCCCCGCGCCGGAGTTTGCGCTCCATGCGCTCTCTCCGCAATGTGCCCCTGGAGTTTTACGGCATCCAAACTACGCGCTGCCCTGGAACCACGCGCCTCCGCCGTAAAACTCCCCAGGCGAAATGCTTCGCCCGGCGAAGCATTTCGCCCTATAACTTGAACAGCATTTCCCCGTAATCGGGCAGCGGCCAGGCTTCTTTGGAAACAAGTTTCTCAAGGGTGTCTCCCCTCTGGCGGACACTGTCCATGGCGGGCCTTACGTTTTCAAGGTAGGCTTTGGCCTGGGCGAAGGGATCTTCAATGTCCTGCGCCTGGCCCAAAAGGCTTTCCAGTTTGGCGGTTTCGTCGTACAGTTCCGCGGCAAGATCGGCTATGCGCTTTACCCGCTTGGCCTGGGGCGTGTTGTTCGCCCCGACAGCCGCGAGGGAGGCGGCGCTTTCGGCAAGGGAACCGGCGTAGGAAGTCGCCGCGGGAAAAATATAGCGCCGGGCAAGATCGATGGTAACGCCGGCCTCTATGTTTATCTGCTTGGAATATTTTTCCAGATAAATGTGATAACGGCTTTCCGATTCTTCCTTGGTAAATATCTTGTGATTCTCAAAGAGGGCAATGGTCTCGCTGCGTATCAGCACCGTAAGGGCGTCGACCGCGTTCTTTACGTTGGGAAGCCCCCGCCGTTCCGCCTCGCGGACCCATTCGTCGGTATAGCCGTTCCCGTTAAAAACAACTTTCCTGTGTTTCGAATAGGATTCCTTGATGATGGACTGTATGGCCTCGTTTGTGCCGGAAGCCTTTTCAAGCCTGTCGGCAAATTCCTCCAGCACCTGGGCGACCGCTGCGTTAAGGTAGGTGTTGGGCGTGGCAACCGACTGGGAAGAACCGACCATGCGGAATTCGAATTTGTTCCCGGTAAAGGCAAAGGGGCTGGTCCGGTTCCGGTCCGACACATCTTTGGGAAGGGCCGGAAGGCTCGTGACCCCCAGTTTGATTTCCCCAACGGAACTTGTTTTTTCGCCGTTTTTTCCTTCGGCGATATTTTCAAAGATCCCGGTAAGGGGGCCTCCGAAGAAGATCGAGACAATGGCAGGGGGCGCTTCGTTCGCGCCCAGGCGGTGATCGTTCGCGGATGTCGCTGCCGACGAACGGAGAAGAAGGGCGTAACGGTCAACGGCTTCCACCACGGCGGCGGCAAAGAGAAGGAAGCGGGCGTTTGATTCGGGATTCTCCCCCGGTTCAAACAGGTTGATGCCGTCGTCGGTCGCCATGGACCAGTTGTTGTGTTTGCCCGAGCCGTTGATGCCGGCAAAGGGCTTTTCGTGGAGAAGGGCCTCCATGCCGTGCCGCCGCGCCACGCTTCGCAGCGTTTCCATGACAAGCTGATTGGCGTCTACCGCGGCGGAGGAACTGGCGTATACCGGGGCAATTTCAAACTGATTGGGGGCCACTTCGTTGTGCTGCGTCTTGGCGGGAATGCCCACCTTCCACAGTTCCGTGTTAAGCTCCCGCATAAAACCGGCGACGCGTTCCTTGATGGCGCCGAAGTAGTGGTCTTCCATTTCCTGGCCCTTGGCCGGCAGGGCGCCGAAGACGGTTCTTCCGGTAAGGATAAGATCGGGCCTCCTGTCGTAATATTCCCTGTCGACAAGGAAGTATTCCTGTTCGGGGCCGACGGTGGTAAAAACCCGCTTGGACGTTTCGTTCCCCAGCGCCCTGAGCACCCTGACAGCCTGCCTGCTCAGAGCGTCGATGGATTTAAGCAGGGGCACTTTCTTGTCAAGCGCCTGCCCGTAATAACTGATAAAGGCGGTGGGAATGCAGAGCGTCGTTCCCGTAGGATCCTGTTTGAGGAAGGCGGGGCTTGTCACATCCCAGGCGGTATAGCCGCGCGCCTCAAAGGTGGCGCGAAGTCCCCCGGAAGGGAAGCTCGACGCGTCGGGCTCGCCCTTGATGAGTTCCTTCCCGGAAAATTCCATTATCACCTTTCCTTCGCCTGTCGGGGAAATAAAGGAATCGTGTTTTTCCGCGGTAAGGCCTGTAAGGGGATGGAACCAGTGCGTGTAGTGGCTGGCCCCCCTGGAAATGGCCCAGTCGCGCATTACGACGGCAACTACTTCCGCCACTTCCAGGGTCAGTTCCTTTTCGCCGCTCTGAATCGCCCGTATTTCCCGGTAGATATTCTTGGGCAGCCGTTCCCGCATGACCGCGTTGGAAAAACTGTTTGAACCGTATAATTCGGTTACCGGCGTCTTGGTAAAATCAATCGTACTCATTATATCCTCCAGTCGTATGCATTGTATATGGAGGCAACTTCAAAACACAAGCGGGTTTTAAAAGCGCCTCCGTTATCCGCCCGAAACAAGAAGGGGACGGTACAGCCGGCGCCGTACCGTCCCCATTTTTTACATGATTTCCTAGCCAATCGCCGCAAAACCGGTTTCGCCGGTTCTGATCCGGATGGTCTCCTCGATGGGAAGAACGAAGATTTTTCCGTCTCCAATCTCCCCGCTCCTGGCTCCCCGGATTATGGCATCCACCGTCGGTTTCACAAAATTGTCGTTCACCGCTATTTCAACGCGGACCTTCTTTAGAAGGTTCACCTCTGTCTCGACGCCCCGGTACTGTTCGGTGTAACCTTTCTGCTGGCCGCAGCCCAAAGAATTGGTAACGGACAGCTTGTAGACCTCGGCTTTGTACAACTCCTGTTTGACATCATTCAGGACGTGAGGCTGTATATAGGCGATAATCAGTTTCATTCATATTTCTCCTTGTGAAGAGTTGGACCGGCAACCCGCTCTTGCCGGAATAACATGCTTACATGTTACTAAAGATCTGGAAGCCGGAATAAGCCTCGGACTTGTGTTCACTAAGATCAAGGCCTATCGCTTCTTCCTTTGCGCTGATCCGCAGGCCGAATAGCGCCTTGATCAAAAGGAAAAGGACAAGGCTTGTAACGGCGGCCCAGGCGCCTACCGCCAGAATGCCGATGACCTGGTTTCCAAGCTGGGTAAAGCCGCCGCCGTGGAGAAGGCCCACCACGCTATTGCCCGGAGCGTTGGCCCACACGCCGACCGCCAGGGTTCCGAAGATGCCGCACGCGCAGTGCACGGAAACGGCGCCGACCGGATCGTCAACCTTGAGAACCTTGTCGATAAACTCGACGGAAAGCACCACAAGGACGCCGGCTATAAGGCCTATGGCGATGGAAGCGCCGGGAGAAACCACCGCGCAGGAAGCGGTAATGCCCACAAGGCCGCCCAAAAGTCCGTTGAGGGTCATGGAGGCGTCCGGCTTCTTGAACCATATCCAGGAGAAGATCAGGGCGCTTATGGCGCCGGCGGCGGCGGCCAGGGTTGTGGTAACACAGACACGGGCTATGTTAAGGCCGCTCCAGATCCCCCCTTCGCCTATGGTGGCGATGCCGGTGGACGCCCCGTTAAAGCCGAACCACCCAAAGAAAAGGAGCAGTACGCCCAGAGCCGCGTAGGGAATGTTGTGCCCCGGAAAGGCCTTTACGGCTACCTTGCCGTCGGCGCTCCTGACATATTTGCCCAGGCGCGGCCCCAGAACGATGGCGCCCATGAAAGCCGCCCAGCCGCCCACGGAGTGAACCGCCGTGGAACCGGCGAAGTCATGAAAGCCAAGATCCGAAAGCCAGCCGCCGCCCCAGATCCAGTGGCCCGAGATGGGATAAATAAAAGCCGAAATAAAACAGGTATACACCAGATACGACTTGAACTGCGTCCTTTCGGCCATGGCCCCGGACACAATGGTCGCCGATGTCGCCGCGAAGACCACCTGAAAGAACCAGTTCTTGTAGAAGATCCCGTTCTCAATGGTCAGTTCCATGGGGCTGTGGAAAAACTGGGATGTACCAATGAGACCTCCCGCGTCCTTTCCCCACATAAATCCCCAGCCCAGAGCCCAGTACACGATAGCCCCGAACATGAAGTCCATCACGTTTTTCATGGTGATGTTGGTGGCGTTTTTCGCCCTGGTAAGGCCGGTCTCCACACAGGCAAACCCGATCTGCATGATGAAGACCAGTATCGCCCCTATGAAGAGCCACACTACGTCCAGGGAAAACCCCAGAGCTTCGACGGCATCCTGTGCACAAACGGAAACCCCCATGCACAGAAGAAGAATCACCAAAACTGTCAGTTTTTTTCGCACCTTTCTTTCCTCCTTGAAATAGGCAGCGCGGCTTGAAGCCTCATTGCCGGTAATGAATAAGCATGAACCGTGCCAAATCGGGCGGAACAAAGCATTTTGAGGAAAAATAATGAAAAAAATGTGTTTTCACGCAAGGCGATTCCAAAATCGCCGGATTTTTGAGCCGGTTTTTGTATTTCAGAGGGGAAAAAACGGCCGCTTGCGCCGTGCCGGAAGATCGGTTACACCAAACAGCCTGTCTTCCGGCCGGTTGTAACAAAAACGGTAATTTTATTTCTACATAAAAGTAGGAATAAAATCACAAAACTACATTTTTGTACGATAAAGCCGCCAATTGATGCCGTAATGGTGAACCCGAAGCCCCATTTGCCGTTCGGAAATGCCCAAACGCCGGGCCGAGGCAGCCATACTGCCGTCGCAGGACTTCAGCGCCTCGACAACAAGCTCCTTTTCCAGCCGGGACAGGGCGGCTTCCAGCGTCGTGGTGGTCCCCGTATTGGTGGAATCCGCCGACTGAAGACTTGGGGGAAGGTTGTAGGAGTGGATTACCATGTCCTGCGAAAGGATAACAGCCCGCTCGATGCAGTTCTCCAGTTCCCGCACATTGCCCGGCCATAAATAACTGGTCAGAAGATCCAGCGCCGGCGTTGAAATACGTTTGATGAGTTTTCCGTTCTTTTCGGCGTATTTTTCGACAAAATGATCCGCCAGCAGTATCAGATCGCTCTTCCGTTCCCGGAGGGACGGAATATGCAGGGGAAAAACATTCAGCCGGTAGAAAAGATCTTCCCGGAAACCGCCCGCCTTGACCTCCGATTCAAGATTCCGGTTGGTCGCGGCGACGAGCCTCACATCCACCCTGATGGTAGCGCTTCCCCCTACCCGCTCCAGTTCCCGTTCCTGAAGCACCCGCAGCAGTTTTACCTGGATCTGGGGGGGAAGATCGCCGATTTCATCAAGAAAGAGGGTTCCCCGGTCGGCCAGCTCAAAACGACCCTTGCGCTGGGCCAGGGCGCCCGTAAAGGCTCCCTTTTCATGGCCAAAAAGCTCGCTTTCGATGATCGACTCAGGCAGGGCGGCGCAGTTGATCTTGACAAAAACCTGGCCGGCGCGCCTTGACAGCCGGTGAAGCTCCGCCGCCACCAGTTCTTTTCCGGTACCGCTCTCGCCGGAAATGAGCACCGTCGCGTCGGTGGGCGCCACACGGGCAAGCATCCCATACAGATCCCGCATGGAATTGCTGGTGCCTATTATGACGCTCCCCGGCGCGATAAGCCCCCCCTGGCTCCTGCTCCGATCCGGCGGCGCGCCCGCCCCTTCGCGGCGGGTAAGCCTGAACTGTTCTTCCATAATCCGTTCACGAAGTTTCGCGGAATCGGCAATTATTGAAGACACCTTCTCAAGAAAAGAACGGTCCCGGGCCATCAGGACTTCACGATCTTCCCCTTCCACACGCTTTTCGGCGCTCAGGGTTCCTATAACGCCGTTCCGGGACCGTATGGGTACGCAGTAAAAAGTAAGCCCCTCCATATCCTCCCGAGTTCTGCTTTTGGCCCGGTTAAGAAAACGGTCTTCACGGGAAAGATCCGGTATGGTCACCGGCATCCCCGACTCGAAAACCCGGCCGACAAGCCCCTCGCCCAGCCGGTAAATGCCCCGATCCTTTTCATCGGCGCTGAGCCCGAACGCCTCTTCTATCTTGAGCAGGCCGGTCGTCCGGTCAAGCAGAGTTACCATGCCCCGTGTCAGGCCGGCCCGTATTTCAAGCAGGCTTAAAAGGGGCCCCAGCCCCGTTCTAAGCTCCACATGCTTGTCAAAGGTTCTGACAATATCAAAGAGAAGTTCAAATTCCGCTTTTTCACGTTCCACACCGGCAAGACCGGCGTCAGGCGCCGTTCCGGCGTCCGCGGGACCGCCTCCGGCAACGTTCGGTTTCATTGGAGTACAATACTACATTTATGTAGGTTTTGCCAACGGCAGGACTAAAAAGGAAGCCGCGGAGCAACTTCCCCCTTCCCCTGTATCGGGGGATCCGCCCGCGGAATCCGCGCGGTTTCGCGCGCCGGATTCGCGGACAGACGCCGTTTACAGATGGAAAGAAACGCCAATAGCCGCTTCGAACACATCCTTCTTGTTTTCGCCGGTCAAGGTGATAACTTTTGGCTGGGAAGCGGTATACGAGGCAGGCAGATAGTGGCTGT
This sequence comes from Treponema sp., assembly GCA_031268385.1. GTDB lineage: Bacteria > Spirochaetota > Spirochaetia > Treponematales > Breznakiellaceae > JAIROE01. The sequence continues at coordinate 7,965 of JAIRXH010000145.1, forward strand.
AGAGCAGGCCAAGGTTAAGATCGAGGCCGAAGGCAAAACTGTAAGTAACGCCCGCGCCAAAGGCTATTGAATCCAGGGGAGGATTCGCGCTGGCGTTAAGCACCTCGTCGCGGTAATAGGAGTCTATCGTGCCCGATTCGGTAAAGGAGAAACCCGCGCCGATTTTCAGCGGTTTCAGAATTCTCCAGGTTGCCCCAAGCCCTACATCATACCCCATGGTAAAATATTTCTGTTTGCCCTCCAAATCGGCGTAGGGAAGAAAGTACACGCTCGTCGACGCATCAAGGGCAAGTCCGGAAAGCACTTCGTATTCAACACCCGCGGCAAGAATATGGGGCAGATTGTTGTTAAATTCCTTGCCGTCCGTTATGCCGCTGGCGCCAAGAATTCTCGATATTCCCGCCTTTGCGCCCCCTACAAGCAGAGGATTGGCTCCGATGACATTCAATTCCTTCTGCCGGTATTTGAATTTAAGCTCCGTTTCGTATTCCCAGCGCAGCCCTATGGTAAGCCTTTCCATAAGACGCAGATCAAAACCCACAATGGGGGTAAAACCCACGGTGTCGTACTCGTACTCCGCCTTTACAAAGGTGCTGACGCCCGCGGCATTAACATACACCCCTTCCATGGAAAAACTGCGGCGGGGAATGACCACGCGGACGCCAAGGCTCACCGACATCATGTCGTGGAGGAACGAATAGGCCCCGCCAAAGCCGACCCCGTAATAGATGCTGGAAGCCTTGAAATTACGGGAATTGATGGAACCGAGGTCCTGTCCCATGCCACCGATCAGAGAACCCCTTAGAACGTTAAGGGCGTACACCGAACCCGCCGTCCCGTCGCTGTAATCCAGCTCGCCGCCGCCCGCCGTAACCCCCGCCTGAAGGTTAAAGGCAAGCCTCCCCACACCGACGGTCCCAAGGTTATAACTCAGGTAAAAATTGGGAAGAAACGGGGTAATCATTGCGGGCTTGTACGTGTCTTTGACCCCGAACTGCTCAAGGAAAGTCCCCGACGCATCATGGCGGTAAAATTTGAACAGTACCTGATTGCTCAAATCCAGATGAAGCCCCTTTGGCAGAAATGCCGTTCCAGCAGGATTGAAATTGATAATATCGGCGCCGTCGGTGGCGGCGTTCCGGTTGAGCGTCTGAACATACAGCGCGCTCTGGTTGCTCAGATAATCCAGATTGCCGGCAAAAAGGGTTCCGGCGGACAGCAGCAGGGCCGCCGCCAAAAATACACACAAGATCTTTTTCAAAATAAGCCCCCTTGACTATTGTTTACTTTAATGATGACGAAAGCCGGTCATTTGTCAAGATATTTACGGCATAAACCCTGAAAAAAATCTTTTTTTGGCCGCGACACGAGGGACTCGAACCCCCCACCTACGGCTTAGAAGGCCGTTGCTCTATCCGGATGAGCTAGTGTCGCCTGAACTTCCGCCTTGCGGGGGCATCCTGCCGGCCGCGAGGCAGTCTTTTCAAAACCGGAGTCCTGAAAGAACAAGCACAGTCTATCACAGGCTTGAAATTTATGCAATTTTCGTACAATAAAGAATACCGGAGGTACTCATGAAAAAATCGCGTGTATGCGCATTTTTGTCCCCGTAACGCCGTCATGATCAAATTCCTTCATACCGCCGATCTTCATCTGGGAAAGGTATTTCACGAGCAGTCCCTTGTTGAAGATCAGGATCACATGCTCACCGGCCTGGTCGAAATCCTCAGGGATGAATCCTACGCGGCTCTCCTCATAGCGGGGGATGTGTACGACCGTTCCATTCCCCCCCCCGAGGCTGTGGAACTCTTCGGCTCGTTCCTCGCAAAACTCAAGCGCGGGAGGCCCTCCATCGAGATCCTCGTCATTCCGGGAAACCACGATTCCCCGGTACGGCTTGGATTCGGGCGGGAACTTTTCGCGGGCCTGGGTATACACGTCGCCTCCTCGCCCGAAGACGCTGTAAAGCCCGTTATTATCGGGAACGGCGGCGAAAGATGCGCCTTCTTTCTCCTTCCCTTTTCCGGCCATGCCCGCCTTACCGCCGAAGCCGCGGTCCGCCTTGAGGAAGCCCGCCGCCTGTGCGCCGCGTCGGGAATACGGTATTCCGTCGTCGCGGCCCATCTTTTCGCGGCGGGGGGAAGCGAAACCGGATCGGAGAGGGTATTTCTCGGCGACGCCGAACGGATAGACATGGGCCTCTTCGCGGGTTTTGATTACGCCGCGCTGGGACACCTCCACCGTTTTCAGCGGGCCGGAAAAAACGGATGGTATTCGGGAAGCCCGCTGGCCTATTCCTTCGGCGAGGCGGGAAACGAAAAATACGTTCTTTCCGTCACCCCCGGAGGCGGAACGGCGGAAAACGGGAAAGAGGCCGGGGCGCTTGTGGAGCCCGTTCCCGTAAAGCCCCTGCGGAGGCTCCTCCGCCTCAGGGGAACTTTCAAACGCTTCCTCTCGCCGTCCCCGGACGACGCCGAACTCCTTGACGCGCGGAACGACTACCTTGAAATTACCCTTGACGAACGGCGCTTTGCGGAAAACGCCCTTGCCCTGCTCAGGAAAAATTTCCCCTTTCTCCTTTCGATTAACCAGGAAGAAGCCTTCGCCGCTCTTGAAAAAACGCTCCGTGTTCCCGGAACGGCTTCGGTACAAAAGGATCTTGCCGGCAGCTTCGAGGATTTCCTCCGCTTCCTGTACGGCGGCGCGGACGGGGCAAAGACCGCCCTCTTCCGGGAACTGGAGAGGGAAGAAGGGGAAAAACAGTGAAGCCCGAACTGCTTCGCATGGAAAATTTCGGCCCTTTTTCAGGAAAGGCGGAACTTGATTTTTCCCGGCTGGAAGACATCTTCCTCATCACCGGAAAAACAGGTTCGGGCAAAACATCCATTTTCGATGCCGTCTGCTTCGCCCTTTACGGCAGGGTGCCCGGCGGCCGGGGCGATCACCTGCCGCGCCTTAAAAGCGATCATGCGTCTTCCGGCGGGGAATGCCTTGTCTCCCTGGAATTTTCGGCCGGGGGAAAGCGGTGGCTTGTCGAACGGCGCATCCGGGACCGGCACGCGGGAAAATCATCGTCCCGAAAAAAGGGCGCCGAAGAAAGCGCGGTGCTCTGGGAACTGGACGGCGGCGAAAAAAGAAACCCGACCGTAAAAAAAACCGACGCGGACAGGCGTATAAAGGAAATCATACGGCTTGAGGCGGGGGAATTTTTCAGAATTGTCCTGCTCCCCCAGGGCGAATTCGCCGAGTTTCTGAGACAAAACACCAGCGACAGGCAGAAGATTCTGGGAAAACTTTTTCCCGTGGAAGACGCGGTACGGATACGGGATCTTGCCTGGGAAAAATTCAGGACGGCGGAGGCGGAAGCGGAAGCGGCCGGCCGCTCGCTGCGGGAAATACGGGAGCGTTTTCCCGGAGATTACGCCGAGGCAAAAAGGGAGGCGGAAACGGCGCACAAAAAGGCCGCGGAAAAAGTTCTCGCGCTCCGGGAAAAGACCGAAAGACTTGGGGGGTTTCTGCGTCTCCTTGGAGAAGCCAGGGAAGCCCAAGAGCGCGCGGCGGAGGCGGCGGAAGAAACGCGGCGCATTGAAACGGCGGAGAAATCCACGGAAGAAAAAGAAAGACGCGTTTCCCTTTCCCGTACCGCCCGGCCCCTTGAAAAATTTCTCATCGCCGAAAGGGAAAAACACGCCGCTTTACAGGCGGCCGGCCGGGCGCTGGAACTCGCCCGGGCCGGGCGGGCCGCAACGGAAAAACACCTTGAGGAAGCGGAGGCGGACATGGAAAAAACCGCCCCGCTGGAAAAGAAGGTCCACGCGCTCAGGGAATGCCGGCCCGGACTGGAAGAAGCTGCGGCTGAAGAAAAAAAATCGGCGGCGCTGGGGGAGGATCTTCAAAACTGTATCCGGGCCGCCTCGGAGCTTGAGGAAAAAAGAAGCCTTCTTCGGGAAGAACTCGCCCGGAGGGAACAGGAACTTGGGGAACTGGAGGAAGAGACCGCGCGGGGACCCGCGCTTGACGGACAGTTTGAACAGGCGCGGCGGCGGAAAGACGAATTCCGCGAACTGTTGGGGCCGTCCCTTGAATACGAGGACACGATCCACAAAAAGGCCGAACGTCAAAAAGAGGCCGTTCTTCTTGAAGCAAAAAAGAAAGAACTTGAAAAACGGGCCGCCGTCCTCGCGGGGGAGCTTGAAAGGCTCCGCGCCGAAAAAAGCGCCCATGAAAAGGCGGAGGCGGCCTTTCTTCTGGGGCGCGATCTCAAACCCGGCGAGCCCTGCCCCGTCTGCGGTTCCCCCGGACATCCCCGCCCCGCTCTTCCCCTTTCGCCCTTCAACGACGGCGAAAAGATCGAGGCCCTGGAACATTCCCTGCGGGACGCCGAACGCGAAGGCGCGGAAAGCGGGGCGAAACTCGATTCCGCCCTCTCGGCAGTCGGGGATCTTGAGCGTGTTCGAAACCGCCTTGCGCCCGAAACCGCCGAAGGCGGCATCTGTCCCTTTCCCGCGTCATCCGTCATAAAGGAACAGCTTGAAAAAGAAATAGACACGCTTAACAAACTCAGCCCCGTTATCAAAAAAATCCGGAACGCCGAAGGCCGGATAAAAACGCTGTACCGGGAATTCGGCGAAAAAAATTCGGCGATGACGGAAATTGAAAAGAAGGCCGCGGAATATTCCGAGCGGCGGAAAAACCTCGCCACGCTTGCCGAAGGGGCGGAGCGTAAAAGGAGAACGATCCTGTCGCAGGCATCCGCCGTAAGGGACGGATCACCGCCGGCAGGAAAAGCGGCCCGCGAAGCGATCCGCGTCTCTTTCGCCGGCGCGGCGGAAGCGCTTGCCTGGCTTGACAGGATCCTCCCCGAAACCGAAACGGAGATACGCCTTCTCCGGGAGACGCGCGAAAAGAGGGGCCGCGAACTTGCCGCGGCGGCGGCGGAAGAAGAAGCCGCTCAAAAAAACAGGAACGAATGCGAAGGAAAGTTCCGCGCGGCCGAAGAAGATCTTGTGAGGGAACTTTCCGTTTCGCCCTTTTCGGAAGGGGGAAGGGAAGCCCTCGCGGCCGCCCTTCTTGATCCCGAAAACGAGGCGTCGCTTGACAGGGAAACAAGGGAATGGCGCGAGGCAAAGGCCGGCGCCGTTTCCCGCGCGGCGGTTCTGGAAAAACGGCGCGCCCTGCTGCGGGAAGAAGCCGGGCGCATGTCGGGAGAAGGCGGGGAATTTCCCTTCCCGGAGGAAGAAGCGGCGGAGCGGCTTGCGGCCCTTGAAGGCGAACTGGAAAGGGCCGAAACGGAACGGGACAGGACATACGGGGAGCTTGCCGGCGTTGAAAACGCCATCGCGTCCGGCATTGAAATGGAAAAACGTTACGAAACCCTCACGGCAAAGGCCCGGAATATGGGCGGCGTCGCCGATGATCTCAGGGGAAACAACCCCGCCAGGATCAGTTTCGATTCCTGGCTTTTAAGCCGTCACCTTATGGAAGCCGCCGCCTACGCGACAAGGCGGCTTGAACGGATGAGCGAAGGCCGCTATTCACTTATCCTTGATCCCGGCGCGGGGGAGCCTGGCACGGCCGAAGGCGGGGCGGAAAGCGCCGGGGAGCATACCGCCGGGGAAAGTGCCGAAACCCCGCGCGCGGAAAGCGCCAAAGTCCCGCCCGCGATCCCTGGACGCGGACGGCTGGGCCTTGATCTCGCGGTCTTCGACGCCTACACGGGAAAGACGCGGCCCTGCGCGACCCTTTCAGGCGGCGAAAGTTTCATGGCGTCTATCAGCCTTGCGCTGGGACTCGCCGATTCAATACAGAACCGCGCGGGCGGCGTCAGCCTTGACGCAATCTTCATCGACGAGGGATTCGGCAGCCTTGACGAAGGCAGCCTTGACAAGGCGCTGGGCATCCTCGACGAACTGCGCGACAACCGCATGGTCGGCCTTATTTCCCATGTCGGCGAAATGCGCTCCCGCGTTCCCTGTCAGATCGAGGTGATCAAAACGCCGTCGGGATCGCGGATCAGGGGACTTTAGCAGGCAAAAATCCACTATTTCAACAGCCTGTCAGGGCGGTTTTCCGCGAAGACGGCCGCCATATAAACGGCGTCTATCATGCTCTCCTCGTTCGCCAGATTCTTCCCGGCAATGTCAAAGGCGGTGCCGTGATCCACCGAGGTCCGTATGACAGGAAGGCCTATGGTGGCGTTAACGCCGCTTACCCGCGAAAAATTCCCCGGCGCGTCCATCCTGAACCCGAAGAGCTTGAGCGGAATATGCCCCTGATCATGGTACATGGCGACTACCACATCGAAAAGGCCGCCGAGCGCCTTGACAAAAACCGTGTCGGGCGGAACGGGTCCCTGCACGTCAAGGCCTTCCGCCCTGGCCGCCATGACCGCGGGAACAATAGCCCGTGCCTCTTCTTTTCCGAAAAGCCCGTTTTCGGACGCGTGGGGATTAAGGCCCGCGACTCCTATGCGCCGGCTCTTTTTCCCCATGAGCGTCATGGCGCTGCCGGCCAGCCGTATTGTGTCAAGCACGCGCTCTTTTGTTATGAGCGCGCAGGCGCGGCGCAGGGAAACATGGGTCGTAACGTGAATCACGTTAAGTCCGCCTGGGCTTCCGGAGAAAACGCCGCCCCCCGCGGAAAGAAGCATGCCGTATTTTTTCGTGCCGGTATAATGGGCGAAAATTTCGGTGTGGCCGGAAAAATGGTGACCGGCCATGTTGACGGCCTCCTTGCTGATGGGACCTGTGACAACGCCGTCGATGCGTCCCGACATCGCGTCGGCGATAGCCGAAACCACATACCGGAAAGACGCCTCGCCCGGTTTCACGCCGGTCCTGCCGTACACATAATCGCCCCTTTCAAGAAAGCCCGCGTCAATGTAATCTATGGTTCCCGGTTTTCCCGCCGCCTCACGGGGATCTTTCAGGGCGCGGAGGACACAGGGTTTTCCCGCGAGCGCGGCGGCGTCTTCCAGAACGGCGCGGTCGCAGTACAGCACGGGGGCCGCCTTTTCGAAAATCCCCGGACGCAAAAGCGCCTTGACGGCGATCTCGGGCCCTATGCCGGCGGGATCCCCGGCGGTAATTCCCAAAAGAGGACGCGCGCCATCTCCCCTTACCATAAATTGCCTCCGGCGTCAAACGGCCATTCACAGGGACCTTCAAGAACTTCAAGCCCGCCGTCAAGCCGCGCCTCTTTTTCCATCCCCTCCGAAATCAGCAGCGTTTCGGTATGCAGACTGTCGGCAATGCGTATGACGCGGGGACGGGCGGGATCGTGGCCCACACAGGTTCTCAGGGCAAGCTGGACCGCCTCCCTGTCGTTTTCCAGAATACAGGGAATGCGTACAAAATCAAGACCGCGCGAAGTAACGGCATTGACATAGCTTGCCTCGAAATCGATCTTGTCAAAGAGACGCCGCGTAATCGTGTGGGCGGCGCCAACGCCCATCGCGCTTCCGTGCGTTCCTTCCGTAAGATCGAGGATCACGGTACGCTGGACCTTGAGCCCGTTTGAAATATGGGGCGAACAGGGACCTGAGCCCGTGATGTTCGGGTCCATGCCGTCGCCCGAAATATCCTTGCCGATGCGGTCGACAACAAGCACATCGGCGCTTTCAAACCGTATGACAGGAAGATGGCCCCTTGCCTCCTCAAGAAGCAGCGGTTCTTTTTCTTCAATTTCATCGGGCCTCATGGCGGCAAACGCGCGGGTTTCGCACAGGGCGTTTTCAAGAATGCCGAAACCCAGAATTACGGGGGCGTTTTTCAGAATTGTTTTGCCGAAGAGGGGAACCATGCGGGCCATGCGGCCAAAACCGGCGGCATGGCAGATATCGGCCCCCTCGCGCTTTCCAAGCCCTATGGCCATCATCTTCATGATCCCGCTTTCATAGGGGCCGTGAAAATCGGTGTGCGGCTTGATGCGGCCGGCCACGATGATCCCGTCCGCTTCAGCGGCGTTCCTGTCGATGCGGACACGGTCCCCCTCTTCACTCTCCCCTATGATCACCGTCTCCATGGAAGAAACGATGGGACAGCCGGTGTACGCTTCGGTAACGCCGTAACTTTCAACAAGGGCCCGCTGTCCCTGGGCGGTGGCGCCCCCGTGGCTCCCCATGGCGGGCACGATGAAGGGGCTGGCTCCTTTTGACTTTACAAAATCGCCTATCGATTTGATGATGAGCGCGATATTCGCCAGGCCCCGGCTCCCGCAGGTAACCGCTACGCGCATGCCTTTCCTTACCGGGTCCCCAAGTTCGGGTCTTGAAAGTTCCGCGAAAACCACGCCGGGTATTCCCTCCCTTTCAATGTGCTCCCTGTCGAAAAGCTGCCTGACGGTGAACATGCGGGGCAGGGTGACTTCGGAACAGAGGCCGCTGATGATTCCGCCCATGACTCACAGGATGACACCGAAAGGCCTTTCTGTGCAATATATGATCATGCACACCCTGCTCATTCTGGCCGACGATCTTTCGGGGGCGCTTGACACCGCGGCCCAGGCGGCGGAAAAAGGCATACCCGTCCGCGTATACCGTTCGCCCGAATTCGCCGGCGCGGTTTCCGGGGAAAGTTCGTCCGTTCTTGTGATCAACACGGCCACAAGGCACCACAGTCCCGCCCGTGCACGGACCATCCTTGCGGAATGCCTCCGCCGCCTTGAAGACATTCCCTTTGTGTACAAAAAGACGGATTCGGCGCTGCGGGGAAACACGGGAGCGGAACTTGAGGAACTCCTCACGCGGCGCGGGGGGCCCATTCCCTTCATCCCCGCCTGGCCCGATCTGGGAAGAACCACCGCCGGCGGACGGCAGTTCCTCAACGGGATTCCCCTTGATAAAACGGAACTTGCCCGCGACGCCCTCAATCCCGTGCGGCACAGCTTCATCCCCGGCGTCATCGCCGAACAGTCGGACCTTCCCGTCATGCTTGTCCCGAAATCCCCGGAATGGAACAGGGCGGAATTGGCGCGTACCCTTAAAGGATTCACAGGCATCGCCGTTTTTGACGCGGAAAACAACGGGGATCTTCTTGCCGCCGCGGATTTTCTCATGGAGAAAAAACTCCTTGGCGCAAGCGCCGGATGCGCGGGCTTCGCGCGGGTCCTCATGGATGTCATTCCCTTTCCCCCGGAAAAAGCGTCCGCACCCGTGCGGCCCTTCCCCCGCCGGCCCCTGCTTGTCGTTTCCGGTTCAAGGCATACGGCCTCAATTTCACAGCTTCGTTCCGCTCTTGAGAACGGCATACCCGGCGCGGCGATCAATGGGGAAGAGGGGGCTTCTTTTCGGGAAGAAATCCAAAGCTGCGCCGAATCTCTTGCGGACAGGGGAATCTGCATAGCGGGAACCCGGCTCTCCATGGGCATGGAGAACGGCTGCGGGAAAGAAGGCGGCGCGGAAAACGCCGCAAGATCCCTTGCGAAAACAGCCGGGGGCGTCATCGAAAAAACAGGCCCCGTACATCTTGCCGTCTTCGGCGGGGATACGCTCCTTTGCCTCATGGAAGCGCTGGACTATGATTATCTTGTACCGGAGGAAGAAATAGAAAGCGGCGTCGTAGTTTCCGAAGCGCATGGCCGCCATGGTTCTGCGTATATCGTCACAAAGGCGGGATCTTTCGGCGGGGAAAACCTCGTAGAAAAAATACACGCCTATTACAGACTTGATGAACCGTAAAGAAGCCTATATGGGGGATCCACCGTCCGGGATATTCTGCACAGCATACATAATATCCACGAAACGGCAAATTCCCCACAGTTTGCCGCACTTTACGTGCGCGATCCCAAAAATCGCAGGGAGGCGTTTTTTACCCCCCCAAAAAAATAGACCCAGGAGCAAGCTCCGGGGTATGGACCATCGCTTCCAATCAACAATCTCGTGCGTTCCTGCCATACGGCAGATAAATTTTTCCCCGTTCCAGAATAGAGTTGTTCAATAACTTCAGTTATTGAACAAATTCCGCTTCAAAATATCTTGATAATATCGTCAACAGACCTGTTATATGCGGTGCCCCTTTTACAATCTGCTGTTTATATATTCTTTAAAATCGAAGGTTTTTATGTTTAGCGATTTTGCATGATCACAGAGACTACTATCACCGGATATTAATAACTCAGATTCTTTCGCCATCATCAATATTGCTGAATCTGTTATGCCCAAAGTATCAAAAAACCAATTTTGTGATACGAATTCTGTTTTTATATATTTTTCCATACTCTGTTTATAAATTGTCTTAACCAATATTAAATATTTATACTTGTCTTCCCCTGTAATTCTGTTTAATATATTATCGACTTCGGTTAAAATATTAGGACTGGTTATAATTCTATCAAAATTTGATAAAATATTCAGGAGTAAATAATAATCGTCTTTGGTATAAAGTGAATTCCTTGTATAGTTTTTTATCTTGTTCTCATT
>JAIRXH010000204.1 GCA_031268385.1 Treponema sp.
GCCGTCCGGCGTCACGCGAGGACCTGCGCTGTTACCGCCACACAAACCAGAGGAAGAGCGCCGCGGCGCCTGTCGTGATAAAGGTAAAGGGAAGGCCGACCTTGAGCCAGCCGGGAAAGCTCAGAGTGATCCCCTCTTTTTTAAGAAGGCTCACCGTCACTATATTGGCCGAAGCGCCGAAGGGCGTAAGGTTGCCGCCAAGGCAGGAGCCTACAAGCAGCGCGAACATGTAGAGTTCCGGTTTCAGATCCAGCGCGCGGGCCAGTTCGGCGGTCACGGGAAGCATGGCGATAATATACGGGACATTATCGACAAAACCGGAAATAAACACGGAGATTACAACAATGACAATGTATCCCAAAAGCACATTGCCGCCGACAATGCCCTTGAGCACATGCACAAGATCGTCAAGAAGGCCAATTTTTGATACCGCGCCGATGACAATAAATATCCCGACAAGAAACAGGATGGTTTCCCAGTCCAGTCCCCTTATCAGTTTCCAGGCTTTTGGAATTCCCTCCCCGCGTACAAGGACATACCAGAGGAGTCCGGCGAATCCAAGGAACACAACCAGCAGGCCGGAAACGAGTGAAATGCCGGAGTGAAAAAAAGAACTGACCGCGAGGCCGAGGATCATCAATACAAGCAGAGCTGCGGGAACAAGAGACAGAACGGGTTCCCCTTCAATGACGATCTTTGTTTTGTTGTTTTTTGAAAAAAAGGCGTAGAAGTAAAGCGCCCCGGCCAGCATGCCTGTCTGAACAATAAAAAATATTGAAAGCCGTCCGTCAAAAACAAAGAAATCGTTAAAGCCGTAACCGGCGAAACTCGCGAAGATCATGGACGGAGGATCGCCTACCAGTGTCGCCGTTCCCTGGAGGTTCGCCATGACCGCAAGTCCAATCATAAAAAGCGTCGGGTTGATTTTCAGCTTTGAAGACAGGGCAAGGGCTATGGGGGCCATTACAAGAACGGTGGCCACGTTTTCCACAAAGGCGGAAATAAATCCCGTAATGACAAGGATTACCACAATAGCAATGCCGGAATTCGGAGCATGGGTTACGATGCTGTCGGCAATTCGCGCGGGAACGCGGGAATAAATAAAGAGTTCCGCAAGAACAAGGCTGCCTATGTAAATCATCAGCACATTCCAGTTTACCAGCGTGCCGATTGCGTATACCGGAGAAACCACCTTGAGGATCAAAACCAGTCCGGCGGCGGCAAGGGTTGCCCAGGCTTTTCTTGCCGGAAAAACAACCACAGCGGCGTACATGACAATGGTAATTGCCAAAACGATCCATTTCATTTTTCACTCTCCCAGGAGGTCAACCGGCATAAAAAAAGACTTTTAACATAATCCTTCCCGAAAGGAAAAACTATGCTAAAAGTCTCGTGCCCCAAAGGGTTACAAAGCCAGGCAGATTACTCCGCCGGGTATGTTGACTCTGTAATTTATGACTACTCCCTTTTAACAATTATAATTGTATCATACGCCAAAATGGATTGTCAACAATTTTTCGCCGCTTTTTGAAGTAAACCGGCTTGCGAATAGGCGTTTTTCTGTGTATATTTAAAACAGGCGCATGAAATGAAAGGAAGATCGGCATGAGAGCCATTACCATGGAACGGGTTGAAAAAACCCGGCAGGCGGTGCTTGATACGGTTTGTAACGGTCTTTTGACTCACGAACAGAAAGTCACCGGCCTTGAGCGGCTGGCCGAATCACTTGTTGAAGTCATAGACCTGCCTCCCGGCTATCTCGAACTGAAAGACGCCGGAATAATCTGCGATTTGGCGGAATCCAATTGTCCCCCAAGACCGCGGTACATCGTGCCTGATTACGCGAAACTTTTCCGCAATGGCTGCGCGTTTCTGGAACTTGAGCCCCCTTCGGATCTTGACGAGGCGCTGAACGTGCTGTCTATCTTCATGCGTCATGTACCGTCCGTTACCAACTTTCCGGTCTTCATCGGGTTTCTGGACCGGCTGCTGGAGCCGTTCGTCCTCAAGGAAAGCCGGGAGACGGCGAAGAAAAAAATAAAACTCTTTCTTCGTTATGTGGACAGGACGATAACCGATTCTTTTTGCCACGCCGACATAGGACCCGCCTGCAGCCTTACGGGGCGTCTTGTTCTGGAATGTCAAAAGGAAGAGCCCGCAAGCGTTCCCAATATTTCCTTTCTTTATGATCCCGAAATAACGCCCGAAGATTATGCGCTTCTTGCCGCGGAAACGGCCCTGTGCAGCGCAAAACCCAGTTTCGCGAATCACAGGATGTTCCTTGCCGAACTGGGGCCGGATTATGCCGTCGCAAGCTGCTACAACGGCCTTCTTGCCGGAGGCGGCTCCTATACGCTGACCCGGCTCAGGCTGGGGCATCTTGCGTCGGCGGTTTCGGGCCCGGACGATTTCTGGCCCCGCCTGAAACACGCCGCGGAAACCATGATGGCCTACATGGACGCCCGCATCTCCTTCATAGCCGATAAATCGGGTTTCTTCGAAACGAACTTCCTTGCGAAGGAAGGTTTTATACAAAAGGACCGCTTCACCGCCATGTTTGGCCTTGTGGGGCTTGCCGAATGCGTGAACACCGTCATGGAAAAATCGGGGAAAAAAGGCCGTTTCGGCCACAGCGACCAGGCGGACAGGCTGGGTCTTGAAATCATGGACACGCTGGACGGCCTTGTCAAAGCCCACCGGAACCCCTTCTGTTCCGCTACGGGCGGCCATTTTCTCCTGCACGGCCAGGTGGGCATAGACAGCGATGTGGGCGAAAGTCCCGCGGCCCGCATTCCCATAGGCGAAGAGCCGGAAGAATTAAGCGATCATCTGATCCACTGCGGCCTCTTCCACAAATACTTCCCTTCGGGGACAGGAGATGTTTTCGCGGTGGAAGCCACCGCCGGACGGAATCCCGCCTATGTGCTTGACATGGTGAAGGGCGGCTTTGCAAAGGGAGGCCGGTACTTTTCGATTTACGGAAGCGATTCCGATGTAATCCGGGTTACAGGCTACCTTGTCAAGCGTTCGGAAATGGACAAACTTGCGTCGGGGAAGAATGTGCCGCGGAACACGACGGCCCTTGGCCTCGGTTCCGTGCGGAACGCCCATGTCCTTGAAAGGAAGAGGCGGTGAGCGAAGCGCCGGTAAACCGCATCCTGAGATCCAGCATCGTCGACGGCCCGGGAAACCGGGCCGTGGTTTTTCTGCAGGGCTGCAATTTTGACTGCGTTTACTGCCATAATCCTGAGACTATTGCTCTTTGCAATTCCTGCGGAAAGTGCCTTCCGGCCTGCCTGCGGGGGGCCCTGATTCGGGGAAACGCGCCTTCTTCCGTGGAAGCGTCCGGCGGGCCTTTGGGCGCGGTCCTGTGGAAGAAGGAATCCTGCGTCTTCTGCGGCGCCTGTCTTGAAGCCTGCCCCCGCAATTCCAGCCCGCGCGTCCGCCTCATGTCGCCCGGAGCGGTAATGGCCGAAATCGAAAAGGATCTTCCCTTCATACGGGGCGTTACGGTTTCGGGGGGAGAATGCACCCTCTACCCCGCGTTTCTCCTGGAACTTGGAACGCTGACAAGGGAAAAGGGACTCACATTTTTTATTGATACCAACGGAAGCCATGATTTTTCAAAACCGAACCGCGCGGGGGAGGATGAAGGGCTTCTTGAAGTAACCGACGGCGTCATGCTGGATGTGAAGGCCGATCCCGGTAGTGACGAGGAACACAAAAGGGTTACGGGGCGGAGCGGTTACGACATACTTGGTCTGGGGGAATTCCTGGCGCGCAGGGGAAAATTGTACGAACTGCGCACCGTGGTAAGTCCCGGCCTTTTTGACGCCGCCGCCCTTGTGGACAAAACATGCCGCCGCTTCGCCGGCCTGGATCCCCGCCTTCAATACAAGTTGATCCGTTACCGTCCCATAGGCGTAAGGCGCCTCCAGGCCGAAAGGCTCGCCGTTCCCGGCGATTCCCTTATGAAACGCCTTGCCGCAATCTGCGGCGGGTACGGCATCAGGGCGCTTGTCGTATGAAGATCACCGTAATAGGCGGCGTGAACGCGGACGTGTCGGGCATTTCCCTTAAACCCGTCCGGAAAGCCGATTCAAATCCCGCGCACATACACATGAACGCGGGCGGCGTCGGCCGCAATATCGCCGAAAATCTTCTCCGCCTTGGGGCCAGGGTGATCTTCGTCAGCGCCGTCGGGGATGATCTGTTCGCGGAATTTCTGCGGGAACGTTTTGCCGTATCGGGGCTCGACGCTTCCCGGCTTGTCGTCCGGGAGGGCATGGGCACCGGATTGTATATCCTTCTGCTTGAACCGGCGGGCGAACTTTTCGCCGCGGTAAACAGCATGGAGGCGGTAGAATCCATTACCCCCGCCGATCTTGAAAACATCAGGGGCGACGCCCTGGCATCGGACCTTGTCATCCTTGACGCGAACCTGCTGCCCGAAACCCTTGACGCCGCCGCCCGGCTCGCGGACGGCGTTCCGCTCATGGCAGACACAGTCTCGGCGGAAAAGGCGGGCCGCGTCGAGGGCATCCTTCCCCGGCTCAGCCTGCTTAAAACAAACCGCGCCGAGGCGGCCGTCCTGGCCGGTTTTCCCCTTGATACCGAAGAGGCCCTGCGGGAAGGCTGCCGGAGGCTTCTTTCTTCGGGACTTGGGGAAATCTTCGTTACGCTGGGGGCACGGGGCGTCTTCTGCGCGTCGGGAGAAGGAATGTTCATGCTGCCGGCGCTGCCCGCGCGGACGGTGAATGTCAACGGCGCGGGCGACGCTTTCGCGGCGGGGGCCGCCTGGCGCTACTGTCTGGGCGGCGCGTCCGGCATCTCAGGCGGAAGGGGCGCGGCCGCCCGCGGCCTTTTTGGGACCGCCGCCGCGGCGATCACGGTGGAATGCGCCGGCGCCGTATGCGAAAACATCACAGCCGGAAAAATATATGAGCGCCTGGGATCTTTATCAAAATCAGGAGAGAACAATGAATTCTTGTGACAAGTACCTTGATGTGGCGGATGAAGTAAAAGACGCCCTGAACGAAAGGAAACCCGTCGTCGCGCTGGAATCGACGATCATTTCACACGGCATGCCCTACCCGGACAATCTTGAATGCGCGTCCGCGTGCGAAAAAACAATACGGGAACACGGAGCCGTTCCCGCAACTATCGCGGTTCTGGGGGGACGGGCGAAAATCGGTTTAAGCGGCGGGGAACTTTCCCGTCTGGCGGAGGCGAAGAATGTGGTCAAATGTTCCCGGAGGGACCTTGCCCATGTAATGGCTTGTGGCCGCGACGGGGCGGCCACCGTAGCGGCAACCATGATCCTTTCCGCCCTGGGCGGCATACATTTTTTCGCCACCGGCGGCATTGGAGGAGTGCACCGGGGCGCCGAATCATCCATGGACATATCCGCCGACATGACGGAACTTGCCGCCACGAATGTGTGCGTCATTTCCGCGGGGGTCAAGAGTATCCTCGACATAGGACGTACCTTGGAATACCTTGAAACCCTGGGCGTGCCCGTGGCCGCCTTCGGACAGGATCGCTTTCCCGCCTTCTACACTCCCGATTCGGGATTCGACGCGCCCCTGCGCATAAACAGCGCCGAAGAGGCGGCCCGCATGATGAAGGTAAAGTGGGACATGGGCCTTAAAGGCGGCGCCGTCATAGGCAATCCCATCGCGAAAGAATACGCCATGAGCCGGGAAAAAACGGACGCCGCCATTGAAGAGGCGCTCGAAGAGGCGGCGGAAAAAGGAATAAGCGGAAAGGCAATCACGCCCTTTTTGCTTGACGCTATCAAGCGGATCACGGGCGGCGAAAGTCTCGCGGCAAACATGCGCCTTGTCTACGGAAACGCCGCGCTTGCGGCCGACATTGCACTGGCCTACTCCCGGCTGGAATGAGCGTCCAATAACTCACGAAAACATAGGACTTGTTTAGTAACCCGGTTGGTTACTGGCTAACCTTCGGTTAGCTTGCAAGTCTTGCGATTTTTACAAAATCGTATTTTGAAGCGGAATTTGGGGCTGTCCAGGAAGTTGGTTACTTCCCGTACAGCCCTTGCATTTGCTCCCGTTTCGTTGAAACGGTGCGCAAATGCCGCACTAAGGAAGCTGTCCGAACAAGTTTTTCAAACTTTTCGGACAGCCCC
>JAIRXH010000031.1 GCA_031268385.1 Treponema sp.
GTCTTTATCGGTTTGTTTATCGCGTGCAATCAGAAGCCTTCCCTGATTGCACACCGGGCATATTCCAACCATTGCAACATTATTCCTGGGTAAGGTAGCGGCCATCAAAATGTATACCAGCCATAATATAATATTTTTCCATAAATTTAACCTCATTCAATTGTTTTATCCATTAAAATTCCAGTCGGTATACTTTGGCACTCCCCTTTTTTAATACTAGAGTTGGGGCTGTCCGAAAAGTTTGAAAAACTTGTTCGGACAGCTTCCTTAATACGGAATTTGCGCACCGTTTCAACAAAACGGGAGCAAATGCAAGGGCTGTCCGGGAAGTCGCAAACGCAGTTTGCGCACCAACTTCCTGGACAGCCCCAAGTCTATTCGGAGAAAAAAATGATTAACTGGATTATCCGTTTCCTGAAAGGCGCGATTATTGGCATTGGCTTTATATTGCCCGGAGTCTCGGGGGGAGCTTTGGCCGCGATATTTGGATTATATGAAAAGATAATTGGATTTATCGCGCACATAACACATGATTTTATAAAAAATTTCATGTTTTTTATACCGGTAGGACTTGGGGCGCTTTTTGGCATGTTTTTGTTGTCACATCCGTTGGGGTTTTTTATTGAACATTACGAGGCCCCGGTATTGTGGGGATTTGTTGGATGCATAGCGGGAACATTGCCAAAATTATGGAAAGACGCCGGTAAATCGGGACGGACCAAAAAACATATACTGATAATGATTATTTCATGTGCGTGCGCTTTTTCGTTTTTATTGCTGGCCGAAACATATTTTGGATCAACTCTTCCCCGGAATACCGGAACATGGTGTATAGCCGGAGTTCTGATAGCGCTTGGCATCCTGATACCGGGAATGAGTCCGTCAAATTTTCTGGTATATCTGGGCCTGTACAAACCAATGGTTGAAGCCTTCAAAACATTTGATATTTCCGTTTTGCTGCCTATACTGGCCGGCGGGGCGGCATGTCTTTTCCTGTTTTCGAAAATAGTGGACTATTTGTTTTCAAAAATATATACCGGGATTTTCCACGGCATTCTTGGAATTGTTTTGGCCTCCACCGTCATGATAATTCCCGGCACGCCCTGGTCGGAAGTTCCGCTCAATTACGCAAGCCCTGCCGCGGCCGTATGTATAGCGCCATTTGTCTTTGGCTGCATACTGGGCTGGTGGATGTGCAGGCTTGAGGACACGTATAAAACAGTTAACAACCCCTCGCCATCAACCAAAGACATGACGCCCTAAGAAAGCGCCGATTTGCCGGCAAGAAAATGCGGATAGCACGAGAAAGGCTCATCGGCTATTTCAAAATAGGGCAGCATCCTGAACTCGGGGTATCCTTCGATGGTAAAATGAAGGGCCGTTTTATCCGGCTTGAGCCATTCGGAGTATTTCTCCGGATCCTTGCCAAGAAGAATGCGCCCGTCGTTGCCGGCAGGGGTGAATTTTTCCCCGTTTGTTCCGGCAACCGCCATGAGGAGCGGGCCGTATTCAAAGGCCCACCTTGTATAGTCGACAGGCGGCTCGGCGCGTTCATCGTAATAATTTTCCGCGCCGTGATACAGGGTTTTTTCCCAGCGGAAAGGAAGGGTAAATTCAATTTCGTGTGTTCCGTTCCAGTTCTTTTCAATGGCAAGATACGATCCCCTCTCTCCCCTGTATGTAGTGCCGTCCGCGTTGACCGTAACGGAACCGGCAGTCCAGGCGGGAATGCGCAGTTTGAGGGTAAACGCCTGATCCCCCTGTCCTTCAATGCGTATCTTCACGTTTCCATTGTAGGGAAGATCCGTCACCGTTTCCACCCTGACGCGGCTTCCGTTTCTGTCCCAGTCGAATGTTGAGGCATTGTAAATGTCAATATAAAGCGAATCGCTGCCTATACTGTAAAGAAATTCCGGCAGAAGCCCGAAAAGACGGGTGCCGACTCCGCAGCAGCAATGTACCAGCCCGCTCTTTTGTTTGTATTTGTCAATCCAGGCAAAATAGCGTATGCCTTCCGCCCCGTCCTGATTGGCAATAGCGACATTATACAGGGATTTTTCGATCTCGTTGACATATTCCTCTTTGTCCGGAAAGAGGCGGTGAAGGCGCTGGTTGAGCAGTATCCAGAAGGATGTACAACACAGTTCGTTGTAGGGCCGCGGCGGGGAAAGCCAGCCGCACCCCGGATGGGCGTCAAGAAATTCGCACATGACAATACCGCCGCCCACATGCTGCCAGTCTCTTTTGTACATGTCATGGGCGTTCATTACCGCACGCAGATAGTAATGCTTTCCTGTAGCGCGGTACAGATCAAGGTAGCCTTCAAAGGCCTCCAGTTCCGTACCGTGAGGATGAGGTTCAATGCCGGGCTGCCTGCGGGTTTCAATTGCGCCGGGTTCCCGCATGATGAACTGGCCGAGCCGCCAGTCTTCCTCATAATACCGGACGGTATTTTCGATGTCTTCCGGTTTTCCCACCGGAGTGTTGTACACGAAGGGGCTGCATACGACCCCCTGAAATGCCAGTGACAAATATTTGATGACAGGAAGATCGTCGCAGGAATTGAACCAGTCCTGCCAGCGGCGCAGCATGTCCATCGCGTGGGGATTGCCTCCAAGAGCCGCGGCATAAAGCCCGTATGTCAGCCAGATCCGCACATAATGCGGGTACTCAAGCGTGCCGAACTGTTCCTTTGGTACGGCCATAAGATACCCGTCGTCCTCGCCGCACGCCTTTATTTCATCAACAATGGTATTGACCAGTTTTTCAAGGTTTTTATCTTCCGTCCACCGCAGGGCGTTTCCCGCGCCCATGAGGATCAGGCCCGCGGTCTGGCCCTTGATGTTGTCTTCAAAATGGCCGCGGTACGGTTTGCCCGGAGCCGTCCTGCCTGCTTTCTTCCTGAACCAGTACAACGCGGCGTCAAGATCTATCTTCCGCAGATAATCAATATTGTTGCGGAAAACCCGGGCAAAGAGGCCGCCGGCAAGTGATACGCCGTAAAGGGGTGAAAAGATCCTGTCGGGCGCCCTGTTTTTTTTGTTATTGTCCACAAACTGCGTTTGTAACCGGCTCATGTGTCAAGCTCCTTTTGGCTTTTCCTGTCCGTACTTCCTGCCCAGGTCAAGAAGTTCTTCCAGCGGCCTTGACCCGGAAACAGAATCGGCGCTGGAAAGGTTTGCGGCCGCGGAACAGTTGGCAAGAAACAGAACCTTCTCCGGTTCCCATTCCCGGTAAAAGGCGTACAGCGCTCCCGCGGCAAACGCGTCGCCCGCGCCGACCGTTCCTTTTATAAAATCGCGCGGGACATTGACGGCGGGCATTGTATAATATCCGCTGTTGTCAAGGAGGAAACCGCCTTCGGGGCAGTGAAGGACAACGCTTTCGACGACGCCGAGTTCCTTGAGTTTTTGGCAGACGCCGCGTATTGCCTGTTCCAAAAGTTTTCCGCCGCCGTCACGCACCGGTATTCCCGCGATGAGGGAGCCTTCCACCTCGTTGATAACAAGGTAGTCGCAGTACCTGAGCGAGGGAATAACGACGCGGGAAAAACGGTCGGAATCTTCGCTCACCACATCAAGGGAAGTCTTTATGCCGCGCCCTCTGGCCTTCGAGAGAGCGCGCGCCATGACGGTGCCGTATTCGGGATCTTCACCATCGAAACGATCCAGAAGCAGCGCGTAACCCATATGAAGGATCTTGACATCAAGCGTGTCAAAATCAATGTCTCCAATGTCGAACAGGCTGTTGGATCCCCGGTAATTGAAGAAGGTCCTTGTGTTGTCGCCGAGCGCGGCCATGACATCGGTGTACCCCGTTGAAATATCCCCGCGCATCCTTATCCCGCCGGAGCCTATGCCGTTTTTCTCAAAAAGATCAAGGACAAATTTGCCCCGCTCGTCTTCTCCCAGACACCCGAGCGCCCTGAGGGAAAGGCTCCTGTCCATACGCGCAAGATCTATGATCGTATTGCTGACGCATCCCCCTATGGACATGCGCTCTTCGGTAATGTTGGCAAGCATCCCCTTGCGCGGAAACGTCTCGATGACCTTGATATAGTCGACAAAAATGTTTCCGCCTACGGCGATTCCCTTTTCCATGCTGTCCCTCCCAGCGGCCGCGCGGCCTCTCCAAACAGATGAACGTCGTAATCCAGATATTTGACAAGGGCTTCCCGGACCGCAGCCGCCACGGTTCCGTGAACGACGCTCATGTGATGACGGTAGCCTTCATTCCCCACATAATCAAGTATTTTCTGCATACCTGGCGCCTCCATGACGGCCCCCGTTCCGAAAAACTCTTCCTCGATGGGATCATCCGAAAGCCTTCCCTCGCCCAGAAACACGCATATTTTCCCGTCTTCCGTTTTCGCGCTGCCAAAACTTACCCGCACGCCGGTTCTGATTTTTCCCCTGTTCACGCCCACGCCGCTTCCTTCGCCGTAGCTCTTGGCGAACATCTTGTGATCAATGGTTTGCCCCTTGCCTTCAAGAAGCGAAATGGGAACGGGACCGCAGTGAAAGAGGATGCACTTCTCATCATCGTACCCGTAGTTGTTGTTGATGTCCAGCAGCATGGACGGCCCGCCCGAGACAAGGGACAACGCCCGCATGACGATGGAGTTGGGAATATCAACTTCGCACGCCGCCTGTACGCCCCGTTCGTTAAGTTCAGAGAGAACAAGACAGGGGGCAATGCCGTACTTCAATTCCAGCTCGTTCCAGCAGCGTATGGCAACAGCCTGCAGATCGTACTCGACAACAAGATCGTCCACAACGGCACCCAGGCGGGAAATATCGTCAAGTTTTTTTCCGGGAAAGCCAAATTCGGTAATCGCCAGGTACTGTTCCCTCTTCTGCGCGATGCGTTCCGCAGATATTCCTTCCATGCGGCGGAACACTTCGGCAAGATCAAAAGTTTCAACGTTAATCCCATGACGCTGCAGTCCTGTTTCGTCAACCCGCACGGTTTTGAACGCGGTCGTACGGGCGCCGACGGCGCCTATGTTCATCTTCCGCATGCCCTTCACGGCCCGGCATATCCCGGCAAACTGGCGCAGATGATCCGCGAAAGCCCCCTCGCCGGGATTCACGGTAAAAGGAGGCATGATCGTATAGCGGATGCCGTTTTGCCGCAGTACATTGCAGATTGCGAACTTGCCGCACATGGCGTCACGGCGGTGGGCAAAGTCCATGTGGCCGGGGAGGTCACGGTACGCCTGTACCAGCACCGGAACGCCGCAGTCCGCAAGGGCGGCCATCGCGCCGTTTTCATCCCCAAAATTGGGCAGACAGAGGATGACCCCGTCATACTTCCCCCTGTTCGCCTCAAGGAAAGCGGCGTACCTGCGCCCTTCCCCGCGGGTTTCAACGGCGCCATAGCGGGTTTCCTTTTCGTCCATGATGATGTACCCGCATCCCGATTCGTTCACCGCCTGTACAAGCTCCCGCCTTGCGCCGGCGATGAGTTCGCCGGGGAAAAATCCCCTGTTCCCGAAGTAAAGGGCAAATGTAATTTTCCGCATGCATACCTCCGTCATTATGGCAATCGTAATTCCACATCGAGAAAACGTACCGAGGGACTGTTTTTCCGGCCATGTATTTTCTGCATCAATATATCCACGCAGGTTTCCGCCTCGTCTTCAATGCAGCGTATACTGGGAAAGTTGACGGGGAACAGAATTTTTTCCCGTATGTCGTCAAAACCGACAATTGAAATATGCGTGTAGCGGTCATACGCGTGGTTTTCAAGTGTGTAAAGGATTTCGTAAGCCATAAGATCGCTGAACGCGACAACGGCGGTAAAGGGCAGCCCCTCGCGCAGAACCTGCAGTATCGCTTCGCCGCTTGCCCCCGCGGTAATGTTGGTAATACGGATCATGTTTTCGTTGACAGGAATCCCCTTTTCCCTGTGGGCATTCCTGAAACCCCGCAGCCTGTCCGTCCCGCTTGAAATATAGAGGGGACCGCCTATATAAAGAATGTTGACATGCCCAAGGCCGGCAAGATGGGAAGCCGCCAGCTCCCCGGCTTTGATGTCGTTCCATACAATGGCGTCGGTCTCCATGTCCTTGAAATACCGGCCGGCCAGAATAAAGGGGACGCCGAGCTTTTGCAGGAGCAGGATGTTGTCTTTGTTTTCCTGAACAGGACAGAGGATGATGCCGTCCACCCGCCTGCTGTAGGCGGAAAGAATGGCCCTTTTTTCCCACTCGGTCTGTTCCCCGGTGTTGTATATGATGATCGTATAGCCGTTTTCCCGCGCCGCAAGTTCAATGTCCCGTACCTGGGAGCCGAAGAAGGGGTTCGATATGTCGCCCACGATTACCGCGATGGTCTTTGTTTTCCCCGAACGCAGGGCGCTTGCCGCCGAATCTCCCACATAGCCCAGTTCCTTCGCCATTTCCCGTATGTGTTTTCTGGTTTTAAGGGATATGTCGTTCTTGTCTTTCAGCGCGCGGGATATTGTATTGATGGTATATCCGGTCTTTTCCGCGATATCCTTCAGCGTCACCCTTTTTTTCGGCCCCATAACAGCTCCGGTTGCATTAACGTTCATGTAATAATATACCCCCTGAGATAATAAATCAATAAAAAACGTTCATTTTCCCGTCAAAAAACCGTCATTTTTTAAAAATTTTTTTCTTGACAAATGAAAATTTTGGATAATATAATAACGTTAATGTATAACAGGAATTTCCTGTAAATAAAGTTTGGAGGAGGGTGATATGAAACGATGTACGGTAACATTATTAATGGCGCTCGTCTTCGCCGGCCTTGTCTTTGCCGGGCCCGGGCGGGAACAGTCGGCATCGGGGGGAAACACGGTTATCAAGGTACGTACCGGGTGGAATCAGGGTTCCCTGCCCAACTGGCCCGCGGCCATTCAGGCGTTTGAGGATTCCCATCCCGGCGTAAAGATTGCCATGGAGTACACCCCTTCCGGCGAGGATTCAATGACAAAACTCCGCGCCGAATTTGTCGCCGGCAATCCCCCTGATGTTGTGCAGGCCTGGAAGACCTTTTTCAATGAATTTGTCGACGCCGGCCTGGTGGAAAAGCTCAACGATCAGTACGACAAATACGGATGGAAATCCGGCACGTTAACCGACGGCGCGCGGAGCTGGTGCGCCCCCATTGCCGATGCCGCAAACGCCGCCGCGGATGTATACGGGGTGGCCGATTATATCAATACCAGCGTTTTCTACTATAATACTGATGTATTCAACAGTCTTGGCCTTAAGGAACCCGGCACCCTTGACGAGCTTATCGCGGTCGCCAGGGCGCTCCGGGCGGCCGGCAAAAAACCCATGATTGTCACCGGCAACGACGGGAATCTGGTGGATCTTTTGGCCAAGATTCAGACGCAGTTTACCGGCCTGCAGTACCTGCTTGACGTCAACAGCGGGAAGGCGAAACTCACCGACGCGTCCATGCTCAGGGCCATGAAGATCGTGGAACGGCTTTTTAACGAAGGCGTTGTTGACAGAAGCAGCATGACCTACAAGTCCCCTGACTGCTGGGCCGAACTTGCGAACGGCAACGCGGGAATGTTTTCCATGCACACCTCGGATGACCGGGGCTTGAGGGATATACAGGCCGAAAATCCGAATTTCCATTACGCCATCATGAAGGGCGTCAAATTTACGGATAATCCTGTCACCGAATATTCCTGTACATACGGCGGTAACTGGATGATCCCGGCAAGCAGCAAGGTGAAGCCCCAGGCCAAGGAATTCCTCTTTTACATCTTCGGCGAGGAAGTTTCCAAAGGAAGCGCGGCAAGCGGCCGTATTACCAACATGCTCAGATCCAACAGCAACATAGGCAGTCAGACCATACAGACCGTGGTCCAGTATCAGCTTCCCAGGCTCAATTATGATACGTTCTATCTGATTGACATGGTTCCCGGTTCCGTCCTCAACGCACTCTGGGCCGGAATGCAGGAGATGCTGCAGGGCACTGCCAATGCCGAAACGGTGCTGGCGAATGCGCAGAGGGCGATGGACAGAATCATCGCCGAGCGGTAGGTCCGGACCGTGACAGTATAAATACGATGACAAAACCCTCCCCGGAAGCATTTCCGGGCGGGGTTTTTTGTGCATAAATATTACACCGTCAGGTTCAAGAGGAGGCGCCGGTTGTATAATACGCGGACCCGCCGTCAGGCGCGTAATTTTGTTTTATTCAATATTCCATCGCTGTTTATTTATACCCTTTTTTGGATGCTGCCCATCCTTTTAAATTTGATTGTCAGTTTTTCGTCCTGGAACGGCGTAACGCATATTTCAAGAATCAAATGGGTACTTTTCAGGAATTACTTTAATATTTTTACCGACGAGATGTTTTACAGGGTTATATCCCATAATTTCGCGCTTCTTTTAATCAACGTATTGTTTATTCCGACGATTGCCTTTCTGGCCGCCCTCTGTGTTGAAAAGGGAATGAAATACAAAGGTTTTTTTCGCACCGCCTTGTTCGTACCGGTAACGCTTCCAATGCTTCTTGTGGCAATTCTTTTCCGCTGGGTCTACAGCATAGACAACGGGATGATCAATTCATTTCTCGGTTTTTTGGGCCTTGACGCGTTACAGACCGATTTTTTGGGCAATACGCGGACGGCCCTGACGGCGGTCGCCTTCATGGGAGTATGGAAAAGCATGCCTTTTCACATGACCATTATTCTTGCCGGCCTTCAGGGTGTACCCCGGGATCTTGAAGAGGCGGCCCTGATAGACGGATGCAGTGAGGTCCAGAGCGTATGGCATGTTACCATTCCGGTTCTGCGTCCCGTTCTTACGGTGGTGTACGGTCTTGTTGTCATAGACGCCTTCCGCGTATTTGATCTGGTGTTTGTTTCCACGCTGGGAGGACCGGCCAATTCAACCGCGGTTATTTCAACCTATATTTACAATGTGGCGTTCAAGGATATGCGCCTTGGCTATTCGACAGCCCTGTCAACCGTTAATGTGGCGCTTGTACTGCTTATTTCCGTTATCTACTTTCATTTCAGCATGAAGTCAAATACCGGTTCGGGGGACAGATAATGAATACTCCCAAAAGAAACATTTCTTCAAAATTGATTATTTGGCTTTTTTTGGGAATTCTTGTTGTTGTTTCCGTGTATCCCCTGCTTTGGATGTTTATGGCGTCGTTTAAAACAAATGCGGAATTTACCATGAACCGCTTCGGGTTTCCCCGGCGTTTTACGTTTGTCAATTATACGGAAGCCTGGAAACAGGGCAATTTCGCGGGTTTTTTTGTCAACAGCGGCGTTGTTACGGCGCTTTCCCTGTTCCTCATGCTGGGCACCGCGTCAATGACCGCCTTTTCCTTTGTCCGCTACCGTTTCAAAATTTCGCGGGCAATGCTTTCCTATTTTATCATTGGACAAATGCTTTCCGCGCAGGTTGTGTTAATAGCGATTTATCTTTTGATGGTGATCCTTAAAATGGCCGATTCCCTCTCGGGTTTGGGCCTCGTTTACGCTGCGTCAGGTCTCCCTTTTACCATCTTTCTTATGCAGGGGTTTTTCCGTTCCCTGCCTCTGGAACTTTTTGAGGCTGCCGAAATCGACGGTTACAACGACTGGGCCATATTCGTGTCAATCGCGCTTCCCCTGGTGGCGCCTGGACTTGCGACGGCGTTCATTATTCAGTTCCTCTATGTATGGAACGAATTCCCCCTTGCCCTCATTGTAATAAGTTCCGCCGAAAAGACCACGCTTCCCGTGGGAATCTACCGGGTAGTTAACGACATGTACTATTCCAATTACGCCAGGGCCTGCGCCGGGCTTGCGATTTCCGCGCTGCCTGTCCTTGTCATTTACCTTGTTTTCCAGAAGAAAATCATATCGGGAATGACCGCCGGGGCGGTCAAGGGCTGATCTGACCTTGGCCGATAACCCGGACGGTTACCAAACAAGTCTATTTTTTGGAGGAAGTATGTTTGACAGGGATCAGATTTCGGCGTATGCGAATTTCAGGAATTTCGCGGTCAGGTACGATCTGGAAAAACACAGTTTTTCGTACTGGTACGCACCTGAAGGGTGCGTCGTTTCAGACGCGGTTATTGAAGATGTGCTTGACGGTGACGGCAAAAAAATTGTTTCACTCAAAGATTACTCCGCCGTAGTTTCCCGTTATCAGCAGGGCATGGAAGACACTACGCTGACCATTATCTATTCCGGCGGACCTGAATTGTTGAGTGAACTTGTTATTACCTTTACGGTGACAAAAAACGGCATCAAATTCACGGCGGGGTACTGGGGAACCATGGACGTGCGCATTTCGGGAAAACTCCGGTGGGGAGAAGACATGGAGCATGATACGTTTGCCGTCTGTTTTGACCGTCAGAAGCCCGATCTCAGATCGGCGCTGGGACCGGCTTCTTCCACTGTTGATAACGCGCTTTTTGACAGAGAAAAAAACCGCGCCCTGGAATTTCAGGGATACGGCCTCTTGCGGCTTTCCTTCGACTGGCAATCCGGTTTCTGGTGTTTTGAGGCCCGGACAAACGGAAACGA
Source organism: Treponema sp. (assembly GCA_031268385.1). Taxonomy (GTDB): domain Bacteria; phylum Spirochaetota; class Spirochaetia; order Treponematales; family Breznakiellaceae; genus JAIROE01. The sequence goes on from JAIRXH010000031.1 coordinate 10,525, forward strand.
CTGGACCCGTGGCTTTTCAATCGGGGTGCGTGAGCGTATATATGAGAACCGGCTTGGGATTCCGTACAAACCCGTCAACAAAAAAAACACCTTTCCTCTGCCGCCCTGCGGCTGGATGACATGGTACGCGGTTCAGTTTGACGCGGGTGAAAAGACAGTGCTCGAAAACGCCCGCTGGCAGAAGGAACATCTTGCCGATTTCGGCGCGTCGGCAATCTGGGTTGACTGGGAATGGTACCACGATCATTTTGGCGGCATAGGGCAGAAAGGCGTACATTCGCTTTCTCCTGATCCTGTTCGTTACCCCAATGGCCTGGGGCATGTGGCGGATGAAATAAAAAAACTGGGCCTTGTTCCGGCCCTCTGGATAGGCGCGTCGAACGAACCGGCAATGAATGCCGAAATGGAAAAATCGCCTGAAATGATACTGGTACACCGCCCTTCATGGTGCGGTCAGTATTTTTTTGACTTGTCAAACGACAGCTATCTTGACGAATATATTCCGAAAGTATTCGGCAAAATAAAGGAATGGGGTTATGAGGCGCTGAAATGGGACTGCAACCCGACCTGTATTGAATACGCCGATCTGTATCACGACGGCATGAATAAAAAGGAGCTTACAACCGAACAGGCATGGCGGCAGGTTGTACAGAAGGCGCGGGATACCGTCGGGGAAGATTTCTATATGCTTTACTGCGCGGGAACAAGCGCCCGCGACATTCTTGGCGCCGCCGACATTTTCGACGCGGCCCGCATAGGCGGCGATATTTTTCAGTGGAGCGAATTCATAAGCCAGTGCGTCGCGCGTATCATGAAGTTTTACTGCTGCCACAATGTTATTTTTTATAATGATCCCGACAATGTAGTCATCAGGCCCAAATTCAACAGTTTTGATCAGGCTCTGTCGAGGGTTTCCTTTGTTTCCATGCTGGGACTTCCCGTAACGCTTGGGGACAATCTGCCTGATCTTCCGCCTGATCGGGTAGAACTTCTGCGCCGCATCCTTCCCTCTCTGGATATACATCCCATGGATATACGGGAGACCGCCCATGATTACCGCGTGGTAACCGTGAACCTTGCCGTTGAAAAACCGTTCATGCGGTGGAATGTTGTTGACATCCTTAATCTGCGGGAAACGAATACGGAAATCAGTATTGATGTTGAAGAGGATCTGCATCTGGAAGCCGGCACATATCTTGTATACGATTTCTGGAACAGGCGTTTCCTTGGCGAATCGCGGAAAAATATACAGTTATCCCTTAAACCCTGCGCTTCCGCCGTTCTCGCGGTACACCGGAAGAAAAAGGAGGCCCCCCAGTTTCTTTCAACATCCCGCCATATAAGCCAGGGCGGCGCGGATCTGATCGATCTTTCCTGGGATAATGAAAGCCTGATCCTGAAAGGGATTTCACGGACAGTAAAAGGAGACCCGTACGAAATTGTCCTTTATATGCCGTCCGGCTGGCGCATATTTATTGAAAGCAACGACACCACTTCACCGGACTGGAAGACGGATGGACACATCTGCCGTTCGGTATACCTGCCCCCGAAAACGGGCGAGTATTCCTGGTCGGTGCGGTTCGCAAGGGAAGGATAGAACCGCCGCCGTTGCCTTTTCAGAGCAAGGCGTGGATGTTTTTGGGCCGCCTTTTCAATGGGACCGCGAAGGCTTGACACATTTCCAATATTTGTGATTATATTTTAACATGTGCAACATGGTTTCTGCTGTTGGCCGTTTGCCCACCGGTGTTCGCATGGCAGTTTGGGGGATTTTTGTTTCGCAGCCCTTTTATCTTTTCAGCATTGTTAATCATCAGTATCAAACATCTTTCCTCTCCGCGGGCGGTCTTAAACAGCGGGAATATTTATTTTTATTGGCAAATACAACCATGAGTTGTTTATAAATTTTCAGAGGAGGAATTTAATATGAAAAAGCCTTTGTCTCTTGTGTGGATGGTACTGGCGCCGTTCATACTTGCCGGTATCTTTGCCGGATGCAGCCGATCCGCGCCGCGATCTTCCGCCGGAAGCGCCGGCGAGGTTGTGACAATAGATGTATGGGGATGGGAAACGGAGCAGCTTCAGGCTACAACTTTTGAAAAATTCAACAGGGCATTTCCCAATATCAAGGTTACCATGACATTGACGGAATCGGCGGACATGTCGCAGCGTGTACAAACCGCGCTGGCATCCGGTTCAAAAATGCCTGATATTGCGTGGCTCGAAATCAATCAGCGCGGCAAATTGCTGGCGCTGGATTGCTGGGCCGATCTTGCAAAGAGTCCGTTCAATGTAAACAAGGCGGATCTTATAGGCTATATGCTTCCTTTGTCGGCCAATGCCAGGGGAGAACTGGTAGGCATTGATGACGCCCCTTCAATGGCGGGGTTTGCCTATAAACGCGAATTGGCCCAGGAATATTTTGGCGTGAGTGAGCCCGAGGATCTGGAGGCCCTGTTTACCAGCTGGGATGTGATTCTGGAAAAAGGCGTGAAAGTCAAAAGGAAATCCAACGGAAAGGTTTTCATGTTCACAGGGCCCGGGGATGTAATGAACATTTTGAAGGGACAGAACAATGTGCCTTTTGCTGAAAATGGCGCGTTAAACCTGCGCAAGGCCATCGGCGAACCGCTTGATACCATATTGAAATTCAAGGAAGCGGGGATAATAGATACCATAGAACAGGGCACTCCCGCCTGGAACGCTTCCATGGCCGACACGGCCCATATCTTTTATCCGGCGGCCCACTGGTCTCCGCAGTGGATTATCAAACCGAATGATCCCGATGCAAACAATACTTGGGGCATCATGGTGCCTCCCGGCGGCGGCTTCCCCTACGGCGGTACCTGCTGGTCAATTGCGAAGAATGCCGAGCATCCAAAAGAAGCGTGGGATTATCTTAACTGGTTCCTTCTTACCAATGACGGCGCCGTCCACCGCCGGGATGACCGCGGTTATTATTCCGCACTCGCGTCCCTTTACAGTGATTCTTCGTTTTACACGGCGGTTGATGAACGTTTCGGCGGGCAGGATATCAGCAGGTATTTCACGCAGAAAATTCTACCTGCGGTTACACCTTCACGTCAGGTGTTTCAGTACGATTTGGAAGTTGCCGACGCGCTTAATCTTGCCCTTAAAACAATTAATTCCTCCGGCGGCGGGCTGACTTCCGAAAGGCTGATCGCGTCCATGGAACAGGATATTCTCGGCAAGATACCAGATTTGAAAGCGGAAAAATAATCCCTGACGATCTCCGCAAAACCGCCTCTTCCGGGGCGGTTTATATATTAGAGTTGGGGCTGTCCAGGAAGTTGGTTACTTCCCGGACAGCCCTTGCATTTGCTCCCGTTTCGTTGAAACGGTGCGCAAATGCCGCATTAAGGAAGCTGTCCGAACAAGTTTTT
>JAIRXH010000089.1 GCA_031268385.1 Treponema sp.
GCTGTTCGCCAATACCCGGCAGGCGCCATTGGCAGTACTGTATTCGCCCTGAGCGCCCGTGGTTAGTACCATCTGACGTCCTGTCTGCCTCATTTGATGCCGCTGCAGGCTGGCTTTTATCTTGTCAAAAAAAAGGGGGCCGTTTCGCATAAGGCCGCCGCAGAGGACTATCCGGTCCGGGTCCAGTACATTGATTGCCATGGAAATCCCTATGCCTATGTACTCCGCGGCGGTGTCCATGATTTCAAGGGCCGCCCCGTCTCCCGAATTTGCCGCCCGGAATATCAGTGCGGCGTCTATGGTTTCCGGTTTTCCTCCACAGAGTTCCGCCATTTTCGGGGACATTCCCTGTTCTACCAGCCGCCGTCCTTGTCCGGCAATGGCCGCGCCGGAAGCAACCGCCTCCAGGCAGCCTCTGTTTCCGCACTGGCATACCGGTCCATCACGATCAACGGTAATATGCCCGATTTCGCCGCTGGTCCCGCTGGCGCCGGCATACAAATCTTCCCCCATTATAAGGCCGGCGCCTATGCCATACCCCAAATTCACGGTAAAAGTAGTGTGGGAATGATCTTCCTCACCGGGAACATAGCTTTCATTGAGTGCCAGTGCCCGGTTCGCGTTCTCGACAATGACCGGAAACGGCAGGGCGGCCTGCAGCCAGGATTTGAGGGGAATATTGTTCCACCCAAAATCCGGCGAAAAGAGGACATTGCCGGTTTCGTTCTCAATAAGACCGGGCATGGCAATGCCTGCTCCCAATATTCTGTCTTTTTTCACGTTCAAAGGCTCGTAAATTTGCAAAACCATGGCGCAGAGACGGTTAACAAATTCCCTTTCGGGAAAGAGATCTCCGGTTGATTCCCGCAGGCACGCGATTTGCTGTGATATCATGTTGTTTACCACTACCCGGACGGCTGTACGGCCTATATCAACCCCAATGTAGTAAAAGCGATCCGGTACGATTTCCAGCATTTCGGGAGGCTTTCCTCCGGAAGATTCCCCCTTTCCTATAGAACGTACCATGCCTTTTTCAAACAAATCGTCAATAATGGACATGACTGTGGGAATGCTTAAATCGGTCCGTTTCGCGATTGCCGCCCGGTTTATCGGTCCGTTACGTATCAGACAGCGCAAAACATTATATTTATTTATACGGGCAATCTGGAGCTTGTCCATTTTATGGTATTGCTGCATAGCCACAACCTCATTGTGTAATACTTGGGGTAACACTGGTTTATTCGCACTCAAATAATTCAGCACTTTCTTAGTATAGTTAAAAAACTATGTTAATGACCAGTACCCGAAACGCCCGGCGTTCCGCCCCGCGTCAGCGGGAAGCGGGATCAGCTTTCATACACCGTCCGCGCTATGGGCATGCGCCTCCCCATGCCGAAGGCGCGGGGAGAAACCTTGAGGACGGGCGGCGCCTGGCGGCGCTTGAATTCGGCGCGGGCGGCGGTTGTGATGATGCGTCCGGCAAGATCCCCGTCCCAGCCGCGGGCGGTAATTTCATCCCTGGAAAGGTTTTCATAAAGGTAGAGCCGGAGGATTTCATCCAGCACCGCGTAGGGGGGAAGGCTGTCCTCGTCTTTTTGATCGGGCCGAAGTTCCGCCGACGGAGGCTTGTCTATGATTGCCTGTGGAATAACGGGCCTGCCGCCCAGTTCGGCCGACCGCTCGTTGAGCCGCCGTGACAGCGCGAAGACCTCGGTCTTGAAGATGTCGCCTATGGGGCAAAGCGCGCCGTTCATATCACCGTACAGCGTACAATATCCCATGGCCATCTCGCTCTTGTTTCCCGTGGCGAGCAGCATGGAATTGAATTTGTTGGAATAAGCCATCAGCAGCGTTCCCCTGATCCTCGCCTGCAGGTTTTCTTCGGCTGTGTCAAAGGGCCGCTTTTCAAAAACCCCTTCAAGGGCCGCGAGAAAACTTTCAAACACGCTCTCTATGGGCAGGACCTCGTAACGGCAGCCCAGATTGGCCGCGAGTTCCGCGGCGTCGTCCTTTGAGCCCCTGGAAGAAAAACGGGAAGGCATGCTGAAACAGGTGATGTTTTCCCGGCCCGCGGCTTTTACTCCCATGTACGCCACCAGCGCGGAATCTATTCCCCCGGAAAGCCCCAGATGGGCGCGGGTAAAGCCGCATTTTTTCATGTAATCCCGTATCCCCATGACAAGGGCGTCTTCAAGAACATCAAGTTCACGACGGGTAAGATCCACGCCGAAGGGACAGCCGTCCCCGCCGTCCGGACGGCCCGCGGCATCCGCGGGCGGAAGATCGGCGGCGGCGTCTTCCGTGGAAAAATACACGATGTCTTCCTCAAAGGCCCTGGCCACAAGCGGCATGGACAGGCGGACCTGTTCGCCCTCCCCCGGCAGCGGAGAAATGACAAAGGAACGGCCGTCAAAAAGGATCTGATCGTTAGCGCCTACGGCATTGACATACACAAGGGGAACGCCGCCGCGCAGGCTTATCCGTTCCGCCAGCGCCCGGCGGATCTTGAGTTTCCCCGCCACATAGGGAGACGCGGAAGGAACACAGAGAAGGCTTATACCCCTGTCCATCAACTCACGCACCGGATCGCGGACATAACTTGTGCCCGGCGCTCCCGTTTCCCGCCATACGTCCTCGCAGACGGCAATGCCTATCCGTTCCCCCCGGTATTCAAAAACGGAACATTCCCGGCCGGGCTCAAAATTCCGCGCCTCGTCAAAAACATCGTAGGTAGGAAGAAGCGTCTTGATCTGCTCAAAAGCCAGCTTTCCCCCAAGGATTATCCCGTATTCGTTGACCAGCGACTTGCCCAGGGAATAGGGGCTGCGGTTGACAAAACCCACCCCGACTGCCATATCCGGCGGCAGCTCCCGCTGGAGCATGCGGACGGCGCCGATGTTAAGCTCGACAAAACGGTCCTGATCCAGAAGATCCATGGGGGGATAGCCTGAAACCGACAATTCGGGAAAAAGCGCCAGTTCCGCCCCTTCCGCCGCGGCCCTGCGGGTAAATTCCAGGATCTTTCGCCTGTTACCGGCAAAATCACCTATAGTTGAGTTGATCTGGGCCAAGGCAATCTTCATGCCTCAACGGTAGCACAGAGGCGGCGGCCCGCGCAACGGCCGAACATGCGCCACGCGCCATTCGTCAGGGCACGGCGGGAACCGCGTATTTCTTCAACATCCCCGCCGTCCGGCCGCCGGTACGGGCTTCAACTTCAATGTACTCTTCCCCGTATTTTTCGGAGATAACGCTGCCGTCACGGTACAGAAGCGAAACCAGATCCGTCCGGTCCAGGGGAAAGCGGAAACGCAGAAGCTCGCCGGAAAGCGTTTCGTCCACACGGGCGGCCAATTCATCAAGGCCCGTCCTTGTGAGCGCCGAAACGGCGATGCTTCCGGGAAACCGTTCAAGAAGGGCCAGGGATTCTTCCGCCGTTCCGGTACGGTCCGTTTTATTCAGCACCGTAAGTACGGGAATGCCGCCGGCGCCCAGTTCGTCAAGTACCCGGAGTGTTGTACGGCAAAAAATTTCGGCGCCGGGATCGGAGGCGTCAATAACGTGGATTAAAAGATCGGCAAGGGACGCTTCCTCCAGTGTCGCCCGGAAGGCGTTAACAAGTGTGTGGGGAAGACGCCGGATAAGACCCACAGTATCCACCAGGAGCACGGGACGGCCCCGGACCGGTTCAAAACGGCGGCTGGTCGCGTCCAGAGTGGCAAAAAGCCTGTCTTCCGCCGTGACGCTGGAACCGGTAAGGGCGTTAAAAAGAGTGGATTTGCCCGCGTTGGTGTACCCCACGACGGCGCAGACCGGTATTCCCCGCCGTTCCCGCTGTTTCCGCTGAACCTGCCGCTGCCTCTGGACCGTATCGATTTCCTTTTCCAGGCTGTGTATGCGCTGTTCCAGAAAACGGCGATCCGTTTCAAGCCGCGTTTCCCCGGTTCCCCGCGTTCCGTAGCGTCCGCCCCGCTGCCGGGAAAGATCGATGTACTTGTGGGCCAGCCGGGGAAGACGGTAGGAAAGTTCCGCAAGCCGCACCTGGAGTTCCGCCTCACGGGTAAGCGCCCGTTCGGCGAAAATTCGTATGATCAATTCCTGGCGGTCCACGACGGGAATACCCGCAAGCTCTTCCCAGTTCCGCTGCTGCGAAGGACTCGGGTCCCAGTCAAAAACAAGGCAGTCCGCGTCAAGCGCCGCGGCTTTTTCCGCCAGTTCGGCGGCCTTGCCCGTACCCATGCCGAATTTCGGATGCCGTTCCCTCGCGGTAACCAGTTCCCGGCCGGCAACTTCAATATCCAGAGTACGGGCAAGCGCCGCCAGTTCGTCAAGAAGAGATTCCGCTTCCGCTTTTGGTGTTTTTTGATCCGTAATGCCCGCCAGAAAGGCCGCCGGCCGTTTGTTATCCATAAATATAGATGGTTATATCACAACACTATGGTTTTCGGGTATACTCTTTGCTATACTTATTGAAGAAAACGGTCGATAATCATAAAGGATTTGACAGGAAAAATGCAGTGACTGTATCCCAGAAAGCGGCCTTGAGCCTTCTTATCGCTGTTTTTCTCTTTGCCGGTTTTGCCGTACTGGCATACACCGGATTATTTGATCTGGTCGAAACCCGTTTCTACAATCCTTCCATCACAAAATCCCTGAACCGCGAGGTGACAAGGGACGCCGAAAGAATAGAAACTTTTCTTGACGATCTTTATACCCGTTTTGAAAACACCCTTGATGAAACGGCAGTACGCCGCAGTTTCCTTCCCAATCAAAGCGCGGAGGATATTTTTGAGCGGACAAGGCTCTACGGCGTACTGCAGGAAAGTCTGCCGGGGCTTCGTTCAATACAATTTGTCGATTCGGGCGGAACGCGCATTCATTTTTCAACCCTGCCGCAGGATATATTCCGTCAGGATCTGCTTTCCATGGCCTTCCGCAGCTATAACGAAGACGGCCGGAGTCCGTCCTATGACGAAGTGGCCGTTCAGGACCGGGGCGATCCCCGGATTATCCTGGATGAAACCGGAGACTGCATCATCTTTGCCTTTCCGTTTTACGATTCCTTTGACGTATACCGGGGCACCGCCCTTTTTACCCTTTCGGTGCGCGCGGTGGCCGAACATCTTGTCGGCGCGGGGAGAATACGGATAGGTGAAGATGTCGTCATCCTTTCAAATCCACAGGGAATATTGACGGGAATTCCCGGCTCGGAACGGGAAGCGGTACTGTCCATGGTTTCTTCTATATGGACGGACGGCATTCTTGCGCTTACGCCCCTTGATTCCGCCGCTTCGGGCGTTACCCTTGCGCTGATTTCCGCCAAAACCAGCATGGGCGTCTTTGTGGGCCGCCTTGTCAGCGAAAATCTGTTCATCTTCCCCCAAAACATGAAGGTGATCCTGCTGGTCTCGTTTTTCCTGACCATTTATCTGGTCATCTTTCTCTTCTTCAACCTCAAACAGGATCCAATGACGGTGGTGCAAAGCCGCCTCAAGGATCTGCAGATCTCCATTATTGAACAGTATTACGACAGGAAGGGAGATGTAGACTGGAACCACTGGACACGGGAACTTGAACAGCGCCGGGAAGATGTCCGCGCCGAAGTCAAACGGGGCACGGCGACCGGAAAGGGAAGAAGACTCGACGATGACATAGACGCCCTTATCAACAAATCATGGGATGAACTGTTATCCGTCATAAGCAGGCAGCGTTCCGCGTCTTCGGGCATTGATGAAGAAAAGCTCCAGAGCATTCTGAACCGCATACTTACATCCGCGCCCGCCCTTGCCGCGGTTCCGGCGGCCCGGACCGAAGCCGTTTCCCAGTCTGTTTCCGCGGAAACCGCCGCAGCCGAAGAAGCCGAACCGGTTGAAGACCTTGAAACGCTGGAGGAAGCCGAGCCGGCCGAAGCCGTCGAGGTACTCGACGAAGCAGAGCCGCTTGAAGAAGCCGAACCGGCCGAAGCCGTCGAAGTACTCGACGAGGTAGAGCCGCTGGAGGAAGCCGAGCCGGCCGAAGCCGTCGAGGCGCTCGACGAGGTAGAACCGCTTGAGGAAGCGGACCGGGAAACAAAAGAAGACGCCGGGATTTCGGCCGGGCTTTTGGCCGCCGCCGAAAGGAACAGACAGCACAACGTCAAACTTGCCTTTGGGGACGACAATATTCCCTACATCGTTGAAACCAGCGGTCTTGAACTGGTGGATGAGGATGTAGACACAGGTACAGGCCCAAGCGTCAATCCCGCCGGCGCTGCCGGCAAAACGGAAGAGCCCGAGGAACTTGAAGAGCTCGAAGAACTTGAGGAGCTTGAAGAGCTTGAAGATCCCGAGGAAGACGCCGGCAGGACGGCCAGGGAAATTTCGAGCGAAAGTCCCAGCGAAAGTCCCAGCCGCGAGGACACGCTTGCCCAGATAGCCAGCGAAATAGAATTCAGCCCTCTTTTGGAATACGACGACGAGGGTGCGAATGCCGCCGAAAATCTTGACGTTGTGTCTCCCTTCGCGACCATACTCTCCAATATATCAATCGAAAATACCGAAGATACCGAAGACAACAGGGATATTTCCGTGGAAATACTGGACACGGAAACCCTGGATGCGCCCGCGCCCGCGAACACCGGCGAAAGTGTCCCCGGCGAAGCGGAGAACATTCCCGTCAAGGCGGAAAACACGGCGGCCAAAACAAAAAGAGCAAGAAAAAACGGCGTCAAAGATACGGAAACGGACTCATCCCTTCCAGCAAAAAAAAAATCCGCTAAATACGGAAAGAACGGCAGAAGAAACTCCCGAAAAAAAACCTGACGAACCTTTCAACGGCCTGTACGGACTGCCCCTTATATACCGTCCCTTCCAGATTGAAGAAAGCTCCGAACCGGAAATGCTCGATGTATATGAAGGCGACACCATTGAAGAAAGGAACGGCGTTCACTACATCAACCAGGATGTGTTCAGCCGCCGCAAGGCGCCGGAAAATTTCGATCCTGAATTCGGGGATCTTGTCGATTCGGTATTAAGAAGGCACTGAGTTATTCGGGGACGGGTAAAGGTAACAGGGGCGGACGCCGGCAGGACCCCCGGCCGGCGTCCACCGGCGGATTGTTCAGAATGTTATCGCCGCGAATTCCTCCTCGACAGATTCAAGCTCCACCGGGATCTCTCCACGGGGCAGATTTTCCGCTTCTTCCGCCTGAGTTCTGGCCGGGGGATCCTCTTTCCTGAAGTCGGGACGGAATTCGACATGCTCCGCCACAATGGTTACTCTGGAATGCGGCTTGCCTTCGACATCGTTCCACCGGTCCTGTTTCAGGCGGCCCACCACCCGGACTCCGCGGCCCTTGTGGCCGAGGTTGTAGCAGTTTTCCGCCAGCTTGGTCCAGGTTTCGACATCAAAAAAACCGACTTCTTTTTCATACGCCGTGTCCTGTTTGTAATAACGGTTTGAGGCAATGGTGAAGGTACAGACAGGCGTCCCCTTCGGAGTGGAGCGGAGAAGGGGGTCCCGTATCAGGTTCCCTTCTATCAGGATGGAATTGAGGTTATTCATAGATGCCCCCAAAAAAAAGATCCGGCGGCGCCGGCCGCCGGTCATGGTTGTCCATGATACCTATAGAGGGCGCGGCCATGCCCGGCGCTTCAATGAAACCCATCGCCACGAATCAAAAAAATCCGGCGCATTGCACATATAAGTACTGTTTGCTATAGTTGTCGTAACAATAAGGAGGCTGTTTATGCATCAGTTGAAATTTCCCGCTGATTTTGTGTGGGGCACAGCGACCGCGAGTTATCAGGTCGAAGGCGCCGGCCATGAAGGCGGACGGAGCGAATGTATCTGGGATACTTTTTCCCGCAGGCCCGGAGCGGTGTACGCGGGCGAAAGCGGCGAAGTGGCCTGCGATCAGTACCATCGCTATGCAGGGGACATTGCGCTTATGGCGGAACTCGGCTTCAAAAGCTACCGCTTTTCCATTGCCTGGCCCCGCATCATTCCCACAGGTACAGGCAAGGTAAACCCCGAAGGGGTCGCCTATTACCGGAAACTCTGCGAGGAACTTCACAAATATAACATTAAAGCCTGCGCTACCATATATCATTGGGATCTTCCCCAGGTGCTGGAAGACAAGGGCGGCTGGGCCGAAAGATCGATAACCGCCGCGTATGAGGAATACGCCAAAGTCTGTTTCAAGGAATTGGGGGATCTTGTCGATCAGTGGATCACCATCAACGAGCCTTTCTGCGTCGCCTACCTGGGCTATTATTTCGGCGTCCACGCGCCCGGCATACAGGATCTGCAAAAGGCCCTTAATGCGGTGCACCATGTCAACCTTGCCCACGGACTTGCGGTCAAGGCGTACCGGAAAACGGGCCTTGCCGCCCCCATAGGGATCACCTGGAACCCCAGCACGCCCCGGCCCGCCACATCGAGCAGGGACGATCTCAAGGCAAGCCTTTACGCCCGCGCCTTTGAAACGGAAGTGTTCATGTTTCCCTGCCTGGGCAAAGGGTATCCTGAAATTGTCACAAAGGATCTCAAACTCAAATTTCCGGTCAAGCCGGGCGACATGGAAAACATCGCCCAAAAAATAGACTTTATCGGGGTGAATTTCTACAACGAAACCCCCGTAGCCTGGGACAAAAAAGCAAAGCTGAAGTATTCGGGAAGGCCGTTCTGGCAGGATACAAGCGAAATGGGCTGGCCCCTTACCCCCGGCGGGCTTGAGCGGCAGTTGTTATGGATTTCCGGTATTTCAAAGACCGCGTTCGGCTCTTCCGGCGGGGAAGGCATTCCCATCTACATTACCGAAAACGGCTACGCCCGCAATGACCAGGTTGAACGCGACGGCCGTGTTCACGACAGGGAGCGCATCGAGTACACCAGGGAGCACCTTGCCGTCTGCGGGGATCTTGTCAAAAGAGGCGTAAACCTCAAAGGCTATTACGCATGGTCCTTTCTTGACAACTTTGAATGGGCCTGGGGGTACACCCGGCGTTTCGGCATTTGCCATGTGGATTACCTTACGCAGCAGCGCACCCTCAAAGACAGCGCCTATTTCTTCCGCGACACCATCGCGGGCTTTGGGGAATGGTAGGAAAAACCCTTCGGGTTTTTCCTTGGGGAGTTTTACGGCGGTTACGCGGGGTTTGAGAGCTGCGCGGGGGTTGGATGCCGTAAAACTCCAAGCGGAATATGGTGCCTGGCACCATATTCTGGAAAGTAAACGCAGGCGCCCTGCCGCGGGGGTTGGATGCCGTAAAACTCCAAGGGCGCGTGGAGCGGGAGCTTCGGTTTTTCGCTTGGCAGTAAGTCAAAAAAAGGAACCGTTATATGACTGTTACGGAGTATTATCAGCAGGGCGTCAAGCTGAAGCAGCAAAAGGATTATGACAGGGCCATCGAATTGTTTACCACGGCCCTGGACGAGTACCCGGACAGCACTATGATTATTGGGATCCGGGGCTCCACCTATTACAACAAAGGGGAAAAAGAAAAGGCCCTGGCGGACTATACCCGCCTGATCGACCTTATGCCCGAGCGCCCTGACGGCTGGAACAGCCGGGGGAACCTGTACCACGAGCTTGGCGAGTATGACAAAGCTATCGCCGACTATACCCACTGTATCCCGATGTCGCCGGATAACTACGGCACCTACTGGTCAAACCGGGGCATCTCATACTGCGCGAAGGGCGATTTGGACGCCGCCCTCGCGGACTTTAACCAGTCCATCGCGTGCTGGACCGAGCCGGAATGTTCCGGCTGGGCCCTGTACCACCGGGGAGTAGTGTGGAGGAAGAAGGGGGACCTGGACAAGGCTCTGGCGGACTTCAGGCTGGCCGCCAAGTATTCCTCGTATAACGCCGACATCCCTTATCAGGCGGGCTACGTCTGGTTTATGCGGAGGAACTTTAAAAAGGCAATCAGGTATTTTTCGAAGGCCATCAAGGCGCGGGGGAATGTCGCGGACCACTGGCTGGCGCGGGGCGCCTCTTATTGGAACCAATGTGTCAAGGACAAGACCGCCTTTTGGGGCAAAGACGGCGAGATCATGGACTTGGCCGAAGATGACTTTACCCGGGCCATAGAATGCGATCCCGCCATGGCCATTGCGTACCTTGACCGGGGGATGGTGCGCTGCACCAGGGCGAGGGAAAGCAACAATTGTATAAAAGCGATCCTCACGCAGAAGGCTACCGATGACGCCGAGCGGGCAGTATTGCTGGCCCAGCTTGAGCATATAGGCGGCAAAGACCTTGTTCCCCAGACCGACGCCTTCTTGCGGGGGCTCCGTTCCAACCAGGACGAGGTCGATGTTATCATGTCCAACATGCTGGGCCTTTTTGCGGAGGAAGGCGCGCGGGGAGCCGTCGAAGACCTGTCCCAAGCCGTTGCCCTGGACCCGGACAACGCGGACGCCTGGTATGAACGGGGCCTTGCCTACACCCTCTTGGGGGAAAAGGACAAAGCCCTCGCGGATTACGAGAGGACCTGCGCCCTGGACCCGTTTCACAGTAAAGCCGCCGAAAAACGGGATAAACTCCTGGAAAGCCGGAAATAACCAACGCAGAATACACGGTGTCAGGCACCGTTTGGAGCCGTTGCATACCGGTATGGAGCCGTTCCGGCCTTGTCCACGATGGTTCCGGCCTTGTCCACGATGATTCTGGACATGTCCACAATGGTTCCGGACATGTCCACGATGGTTCCGGACATGTCCACAATGATTCTGGACACGTCCAGAGCGGTTCCGGAATGTTCCAAAAGCGCCGTATACCCGCCCCAGGGCGGGTTTCGGGGGAAAATATCCCCTCACTACCGACAGGAGGATCAAAGTATGGGAGCCAAAAGGGATTATATCCCGTCCAACGACAAGGATTTCGACATCAGGTTCACGCACCTTACCCAGTACGTAAACGCCAAGACGGCCGGGCAAAACCCCGCGTGGACCCACATTCCTTGACAAAATCCGCCGTCCTGGCGGATTTTGTCATTAGTTACAGCGGCATCCATGCCGCCACGCTTGGGGCGCAATGCAGGCAAAGTCCAAAGGACTTTGCCACGCCGCCTGGTACACGGCCTACACCCCTACGCTGAAACCCCACACCCCCGTAAACACAAGGGTGCCAGGCACCGTTCCCCAGGGAATGAAGCTGTCCCCCCAGGGCGCCTGGCACCGCTCGCCTGGAGTTTTTGCGCTCCGCGCAAAAACTCCCCAGGGAATAACGCTGTCCCTAAAGGGACAGCGTTATTCCCAAAGGTCCTCCCACCCTTTCGCGCCGGGCCAGAGGAAAACCTGGCCCTTTACAAGGCGGCAGTTCCGCTCGGCCTTTTTCATGGCTTCCATTTCGGCGTCCGAGAGCAGATCGCCTGTAACGGCCGCGAGGTTGCTTTGGTAGTTCTTCTCGTGCACCGAAAAGGGAATGGGAATGCCGCCCCGTTGTACCGCCCATTTAAGGCACACCTGGGAAGGATGTATGCCGCGCGAGGCGGCAATGGCGGCGACTTCGGGAAGTTCCATGTCGACAACATCGCCGGGGCTTTTGTCACGCTCCGGCCGTCCGGGGCTGCCCAGCGGGCAGTAGTCTATAACCTGTATGCCTTCCTGGGCGCAGTAATCAAAAAGTTCCCGCTGTCCGAACGAGGGATGCTGTTCCATCTCGATAAACGCGGGCCGCACGCGGCAGCGCGGCAGCACCGCCTTCAATTTGCCCACCGTCATGTTCGACATGCCTATGTATCTGGCAAGTTTCATGCCGGCAATGCTTTCCATCTGGGCCCACACGGCCATATAGTCGTCGGCCGAAAACGGAACCGAATCGGGATTCCGCGCGTCCCCGTCGCAGCCTGGGGCGTGGTAATTGGGAAAGGGCCAGTGGACAAGGTAAAGGTCGACATACTCAAGGACAAGATCCTTGAGGGTTTTGGCAAGGGAAAGCAGTACGTCCCCCCTGCCGTGCATGTCGTTCCACACCTTCGAAATAATGAAAAGATCCTTCCGTTCCACGAGGCCCGATCTGAACGCGCCGTCAAACACGCCGCCTATAAGGCTTTCGTTGCCGTAGACCGGGGCGCAGTCGAAGAGCCGGTAGCCGAAGCGTAACGCGCCGGCCACCGCGGCGGCGACTTCGGGCGGGGCGTAACGGTCCGAGCCGAAAGTCCCCATGCCTATAGAGGGAACCTTTTCGCCCGAAGACAGGGTAAAGGAAGGAACCGTTTCAGGATCGATTGACTTCGGATCGATTGACTTTAGCCCGGCCGCGTTCATTTCAGTTCTTCACCGGCACAGACGGCCACCTTGCCGCAGTTGCCGGCGGCCATGAGCCTGTAGGCTTCGTCGGCTTTTTCCAGGGGAAAGCGGTGGGTCACAAGGGTGTCCGGGTGAAGTTTCCAGCGGACAAGTTCTTCCACAAGATTTTCCATAAGCCAGATGCTCGTGACCCATGATCCGTAGATGGTCTTCTGCGGATGTATGATGTCGGGACTGGGGTTGAAATTCACTTCGCCGCCTTCACCCACAAAGGCGATTTTCCCCCACTGCCGGGCGGCCCTGATCGCCGTTGCCCGGCCCGCGTCGCTTGCCGACGCGTCGAAGGCCTTCTCGACGCCGTTGCCGCCCGTCATGGCCCGCACCTCTTCCACGTTGCCGGGTCCCGGCGCGAGCACCCTGGAGGCGAGTCCCAGCTTTTTGGCAAGATCGACGCGGTAGGGGTTTGACTCTATGCCTATGAGCGTCTGCGCCCCCATGGCCTTGCAGAGCATCAGGGCGGCAAGTCCCACGGGCCCAAGCCCCACGACAAGCACCGAATCGGCGCCGCTTACCCCTATCTTGTAAATCGCCTCGTACACCGTGCCGAAACCGCAGGCAACCTGCGCCCCGTCGGCATAGGAAAGTTCGGCGGGAAGCGCCACAAGGTCTTTTTCGTCGCAGAGGATGTATTCGGCCATGCCGCCGTCGCGCTGCCAGCCATAGGCGGCCCGGAGCGGGGAAGAACAGGAGATCATGTACCCCATGCGGCAGTCGTGGCAGACCCCGCAGCCCGAAATATGGTAGACAATGACCCTGTCGCCTTTTTTGAAACGCCGCAGTCCCGGCCCCTCTTCCACTATCTGCCCGCATGGCTCGTGCCCGGCGATAACTCCCTGGTAGCCTTCCGGCCCCTTGCCCACATGCTCCCGGTATATGGCCCGTATGTCGCTGCCGCAGATTGTACAGGCTTTCATCTTTACCAAAACCTGACCGTGACCCGGCTGCGGAATGGGGACATCCCTCAATTCGACCGTGCTGTTACCGGGGAGATACGCCCCTTTCATGGTTCCCTGCATGAGACCCTCCTGTTACACTGCGTTGTTACCTACGCGCGTTGCTACGCCCGTTGCTTGCTACGCCCGTTTCGCGTATTTCTTCATGTCGAAGAAAACCGCTACGACGATTATAGCGCCTTTTACCAGCAATTGATAATAGGAGTCAATCGAGAGGAAGCTCATCCCGTAATTGATAAGACCCATGGTAAAAACGCCTATGATCATGCCGCCTACCGTGCCGACGCCCCCGCTCTGGGAAACGCCGCCCACCGTTACCGCGGCAATCGCGTCAAGCTCCATGCCGTTGGCGGTAAGGGCGTTGGCCAGTCCCAGCCGGCTCGCCTGGAGCACCCCGGCGCAGCCGTAGAGAAGGCCGGCGAATGTATACACGGAAAGAAGGTTCAGTTCGACATTGATCCCCGACACCCTCGCCGCCTGGGCGTTGCCGCCTATCGCGTAATAATTCGTCCCCTGTTTGGTGTGCCGGAGGAACACCCAGACGATGACGGTAATGATTACGACATAGATGCCAAGGTAGGGGATCTGAAAGACACCGTCCGATCCCGTATCGTACAGCATGAATTTGACCCTGCCGTCCACCCGTTTCCATCCCATGAAATTCTGGGCCAGCGCCTTGAAACCGGGGGTAAGGGAACTGACGATGGCGGCTTTTGTGTAGATAAGCTGAATGCCGCGGGCAATGGACATGGTACCCAGCGTGGCGATGAAGGGCGGAAGTTTTCCGTACGCGACGAGCACCCCGTTAAAGAGCCCGAAGAGCCCCCCGGCGAGGATTCCCGCGACGATGGGGACGATCAGGGGAAACGCGTGCCCCGAATACAGGGCCGTATCGTAGGTGGGTATCTGCGCGAAAGAGGCGGCCACCGACGCGGTAAGGCACACCACATATCCTATGGAAAGATCGATGCCCCTTGTAATGATGATCATGCCTACGCCAAGAGAGGCGAAGGCGCGCACCGATTCGGCGATGATGAGGGTCTTGACGGAATCCCAGGTAAGGGCCCGCCCCTTTGTCAAAACGGCAAGCACAAACACCAGTACTACGAAGGTTACAAAGGTAGTTTACTTGCTCATCATCTGTTTCAGTTTTAATTCCTGCATACAAACTCCTATGAAAACTGCGTGGCACAACGCATGATTTCTTCCTGGTTGGCGTTTTCTTTTTCGAGCGTTCCCGTGAGCCGCCCGGCGCAGAGCACCAGTATACGGTGGCTCATGCCTATCAGTTCGGGCATTTCACTTGATATCATGATGATGGCCTTTCCCTGTTTTACAAGCTCCGCCATGATCGTGTAGATTTCGTACTTTGCCCCCACGTCAATGCCCCTAGTCGGCTCGTCCATGATGAGTATGTCGGGCGTCGTCATGAGCCAGCGGCTCAGGATCACCTTCTGCTGGTTTCCCCCCGAAAGGTTCTGGATAAGGGTTGTCATGGACGGGGTCTTGGTTCTCAACTGCCGGTTCTGGTTTTCCGCCGCCCCGGTAAGCAGCCGGTGATTAAGCAGGCCCGCCCTGTTAAGGTAATTTCCCAGCGAGGGAATGGCGGTATTCACCGTTATATTCAGCAGGGGAAATATGCCGGTGCTGCGCCTGTCTTCCGTTACAAATCCTATGCCCGCCTGAATGGCGTTTCTGGGGCTTGCTTTTTTGAGAGGCTTTCCCTTTATCACAATCTGCCCTTCGGCCGCCTCCCGTATGCCGAAGATCGTTTCCACAAGCTCCGTCCGCTGCGCGCCCACAAGCCCGCCGACCCCCAGTATCTCGCCCCGCCGCAGCGTAAAACTGATGTCTTTGAAAGAGCGGGGGTTCGCCGAAGTAAGTCCCCTTACCTCAAGGCACACTTCGCCTATTTCCGACTCCACAGGCGGGAAGCGGTGGGTAGTGTCCCTTCCCACCATGAGGGAAATGAGCTTGTTGCTGTCCATCTCCCCGATTGGATAGGTTCCTATGACCCTGCCGTCGCGCATCACCGTAACAATGTCGGCAATGCGGAATATCTCTTCCATTTTGTGGGAGATATAGATGATCGCCACTCCCCGCGAACGGAGGCTCTTTATGATCTCAAAAAGATGGGCGACCTCGTTTTCGGTCAGCGAGGAAGTCGGTTCGTCCATCACCACGATGGAGGCGTTGTAGGAAACCGCCCTCGCGATCTCGCATGCCTGCTGCTGACTGATGGAAAGGCTGCTCATCCGCGCGTCAGGATCGAAATTGAAATTGAGTCCTTCAAGCAGGGACTTCGTATCCTGGGACATCTTCCTGTGGTTGATAAGGCCCATGGCGTTGAGCGGTTCGCGCCCCAGCCACAGATTCTGGGCCACGGAGCGTTCGGGAACATTGGAAAGTTCCTGGTGTATCATCGACACCCCGGCGCGCATCGCGTCGGCGGCCTTGTTGAACCGGCACTCCTCCCCTTTAAGGACTATTCTGCCTTCGTCCATGCGGTAAATGCCGAAGAGGCACTTCATCAGCGTTGATTTGCCCGCTCCGTTTTCCCCCATAAGGGCGTGCACCGTTCCCGGCCGCACTTCAAAGGTAACGTCATCCAGCGCCAGCACTCCGGGAAACCGTTTGGTTACTCCGATCATTTCAAGAATGGGCGATTCTTCCATTGCCGCTCCGTTAAAGTAGCACTGATTTATTCCCGGTTGAATAAATCAGCGCTTTCTTGGGCCTCCCGGCCGGTTTCCGGGGGAGTTCCGAAAAATTGTCAATCCCAAAGCGCGGGCGCGTTTTGGGATTGACCTGGGGTAACGCTGATTAACTTGTGGCTAATCAGCGTTACCCTGTTATTTTTCCCGAAAATGAAGGACCCTGATTTAGTGGGTCTTGTAATAGTCGGAATTCTTGTCGACAGGAACAAAGGGCACAAGGTAGCACTGCCCGATGATGGACGGATCGTTCGCGGGAGGCTCGTCAATGGCCGCCGTCGCCGCGGGAGTTCCGCCTGCGGGATTGCCGGCCTTGTAGGTTCCGGTGGCAACCTGATGGATCACGTCGAAGGCCGCGGAAGATTGTCCAATCGCGTCCTGCAGAACCGTGGCGTACAGCTTGTTTTCCTTCATGGAATTGATCGCGTCCTGCGTGGCGTCTATGCCCAGCACCGGCACGGTAAGGATGGTGCCGTCGGAAGAGTCGTTTTTGGTGAAGCCGTTCTGGATGAGGGATTCAACCGCGCCCAGCGCCATGCCGTCGTTCTGGGCGGCAACCACGTTGAACTGGCCGCGATAAGCGGCAATCCACGCGTCCATCTTCTGCTGTGACTGATCGGGAGTCCAGTTCGCCGTGTCCCTGGCGACGACGTTAACGTTATAGCCCCTGGTCTTGAGTTCGGCAAGGAGGCCCGCTTCCCGGTTGATCTGGGCGGGATGCCCCAACTGACCCAGGATGAGGATCATGTTGAGCGCCTTGTTGGGCGCCTTCGCGGGATTCTTGTCAAAGTAATCGGCGATAATCTGACCCTGATACCGGCCGCCCACAAATTCGGGAGACGACGCAAAGAAGAAGGTCTTTCCCGTTTTAAGGGAATCGGTTGTGGGCTGTATGTTGGAATACGCCGCGGCGCCGCCGCGTTCCGCGATAAGCTGATTCATCTGCTCGGAAAGTTCCGAAACGGTCGGGACGATCACAAAATACTTGTACCCCTGGTTAAGCAGAGTCTGAAGCTGGGTAAGCTGGGTCGCGCCGTCGCTGCGGGCGTCCTGAACATTGAGGGCCACCTCTTTTTCGGCGGCCAGTTTCCGCACGTTTTCCGAATAATCTTTCAGAAACTGCTCGTCTATGTTCCGCATGAGCAGGGCTATCTGAACCGATTCGCTCTTGCCGCTGTCCTGCCCGGGACGCGTACAGGCCGTCATGAGGACGAGTAACGCTACAACCAATTTCTTCATACAATCCTCCGTAATGAATGTGATACATGAGCCAATTTCAAAACTGAAGTTTTGAAACAACTTCACATTACTATACCCCCGGTTTTTTCACCTGTATATTCAATTTTTTATGTAATTTGGTAAAAAAATTACTTTTGGAGGGTGAAAAAGAGGGAAAATGGCGCTTGACGAAAGAAAAAGAGGGTCTTGGGAGGCGCTGATTTATTCGAATGCGAATAAATCAGCGCTTCCTTAGGCGAAGTTTTGCCTGAATTTTCTGAAAAATTCAAAAAAAACT
Source organism: Treponema sp. (assembly GCA_031268385.1). Lineage (GTDB taxonomy): Bacteria > Spirochaetota > Spirochaetia > Treponematales > Breznakiellaceae > JAIROE01. The sequence continues at coordinate 17,481 of JAIRXH010000089.1, forward strand.
CTTGACGAGCCGTATTCTATATGATATATTTGTACGTATAGGAGATGCTTATGGAAACAAAATTGACTTTAAAACTTGACCAGGCAGTTATAAAATCAGCAAAAAAATACGCGGAAAATAATAACCGCAGTTTATCAAAATTGGTAGAAGATTTTTTTAAAAATTTATCATCGGAAAATATACGGGAAGAAGAATATCCTCCGCTGATAAAAAAATTAAGTGGAATAATATCTGAAAACGATCTAAAAAAACTTTCCAAAGACGATGACAGGGTAAAATACATTCTAAGGGAAAAAGCATGAATAAAAAATTATTTGTGGATTCTGATATTATATTGGATTTATTGGCTGAAAGGCCGCTGTTCTATGACGATGCCGCAAAAATATTTAGCTGGGCATATAAAAAGAAAATAGAATTATATACTACGGCAGTTGTATTGGCTAATGTTTTTTATATTTTACGGAAAGTAAACGGAAATGAGAGATCAAAGGGACAGATAAAAGATTTACGGTTACTGGTAAAAATTTTACCCATTAATGAGAATACTGTTGATATGGCGTTAAGTTCAAAATTTGAAGATTTTGAAGATGGTTTACAATATTATGCGGCAAGAGAGCAAAATTTGTTTGGAATTATAACACGGAATATACATGATTACAGAGTAAAAGATATAGTAATACAAACATCAAAAGAATTTGTAAAGATAAATACTGAATTGTTTGATGATAAAGAAAAAAATAGAGTTGTTCAATAACTTCAGTTATTGAACAAATTCCGCTTTAAAACGCGATTTTGTAAGGCTAAAGCCTGGCTTTAGCCTTACAAAATCGCAAGACTTGCAGGCTAACCGAAGGTTAGCCAGTAACCAACCGGGTTACTAAACAAGTCCATTGACAAAACAATATCGTATATGATATATTTTAACTATGGAATATGAAATTGAACTGTATGAAAAAGTTGACAAGGAAACTCCTGTACTCGATTTCATACTGTCATTAAATCCTAAACAGCAAGCAAAAATATATAGGGAAATAAATTTACTGGAAAAATTTGG